>NZ_JBSGJD010000131.1:0-26595 GCF_053605405.1 Amycolatopsis sp. NPDC003861 | reverse complement strand
GGGTAAGGTCGTCACCGAGGTCGCCCCGGTGGGTGACTTCTGGGAGGCCGAGCCGGAGCACCAGGACTACCTGCAGCGCATCCCGAACGGGTACACGTGCCACTTCGTGCGCCCGGGCTGGAAGCTCCCGAAGCGTGAGAAGACCGCCTGACGCCAGTAGCACCGAAGGGCCCCTTCGCCGATCACCGGCGGAGGGGCCCTTCGTCATGTCGGACGCAGTGAAGATCGTCCGAACGGCGGTGATCTTCGATTGGTCCTAAGTGGACAGCCGCCGAGCCCGATCCCAAAGATGTCAAATGTCCTTTTTAGGATGTATTGCGACTTGCCGATAAGACTCCTACGTTCGTCGCTTGTTCACGGCGCTTTCACACCGGATGCTGATTTCCGCTAAGCCGCACCATTTTTCCCCGTCGTCCCCGTTCTCGGCCCGGCTCGACCCCGGGCCGGTTCGCCCTGCCCGGAGGAGATCCTTCGATGCAACTGAGACGTCCATTCGTCTTGGCCGCGAGCGGCGCCCTCATCGCCGCGGTGTGCACGACCACCACCGCCCAGGCCCAGCCCGTCACCCCGAACGCCGTCCCGGACGCCCAGACCCTGGCCGTGTCGGCGGCGGCCGGGCTCGTGGCGAGCAGGCCCGCCGCGCTGCACGCGAGCGCGGACGACGTTTTCCTGGCCCAGAAGGCGATTTCCGCCACCAACGGCCTGAAGTACATCCCGTACGAGCGCAGCTACAAGGGCCTGGCCGTGGTGGGTGGCGACTTCGTGGTCGCCACCGACTCGACGGGCCAGGTGCTCGGCACCTCCGTCGCGCAGGACCAGACGATCGACCTCGCCACCACGACGGCGAAGGTCTCCCAGGCCGCGGCCGAGGCGACCGCGCGGCAGCAGCTGTCCGCGGTGGACAGCGTCAGCCCCGCGCAGCAGGTCGTCTACGCGCTCGGCACGCCGGCGCTGGCGTGGAAGAGCACCGTCGTCGGCCGCGACGCCGAAGGCCCGAGCCGGCTCGACGTCATCGTCGACGCCACCACCGGCAAGGTGCTCAAGACGCAGGAGCACGTCCTCAACGGTGACGGCACCAGCGCGTGGAACGGCCCGAACCCGGTGCACCTCGACACCACGCACTCGGGCAGCACGTACTCGCTGAAGGACCCCACGATCACCAACACGTCCTGCCAGGACGCGGCCAACAACACCACCTTCAGTGGGCCGGACGACCTCTGGGGCAACGGCACCGCCAGCAACCGGGAGACCGGCTGCGTCGACGCGCTGTTCGCCGCCCAGACCGAGAACAAGATGCTCTCGCAGTGGCTGGGCCGCAACAGCTTCGACGGCAACGGCGGCGGCTGGCCGATCCGCGTCGGCCTCAACGACCAGAACGCCTACTACGACGGCAGCCAGGTCCAGATCGGCAAGAACACCGCCGGCGGCTGGATCGGCTCGATCGACGTCGTCGCGCACGAGCACGGCCACGGCATCGACGACCACACCCCGGGTGGCATCTCCGGTGCGGGCACCCAGGAGTTCGTCGCGGACGTCTTCGGCGCGGCGACCGAGTGGTTCGCGAACGAGCCCGCTCCCTACGACCAGCCGGACTTCCTCGTCGGCGAGCAGGTCAACCTGGTCGGCTCCGGCCCGATCCGCAACATGTACAACCCGTCGGCGCTGGGCGACAAGAACTGCTACGACAGCAGCGTTCCCAACGGTGAGGTGCACGCGGCCGCCGGCCCCGGCAACCACTGGTTCTACCTGCTGGCCGAGGGCACGAACCCGACCAACGGGCAGCCGACCAGCAGCACGTGCAACAGCTCCACCGTCACCGGCCTCGGCGTGCAGACCGCGGTGAAGATCTTCTACAACGCGATGCTGCTCAAGACCTCCAGCAGCTCGTACCTGAAGTACCGCACCTGGACGCTGACCGCGGCGAAGAACCTGTTCCCGGGCAGCTGCACCGAGTTCAACACCGTCAAGGCGGCGTGGGACGCGATCAGCGTGCCGGCGCAGTCGGCCGACCCGACCTGCTCGGCGACCGGCACCGTCACCGTGTCCAACCCCGGCAACCAGTCCACCGTGACCGGCGCTTCGGTGAACCTGCCGCTGTCGGCTTCCGGCGGCACCGCGCCGTACACCTGGTCGGCCACCGGCCTGCCGGCCGGCCTGTCGATCAACGCCTCCACCGGCACGATCTCGGGCACCGCGACCACCGCGGGCACCTCGAACGTCACGGTGACGGCGAAGGACGCGGCCAACAAGACCGGCACGGCGTCGTTCTCGTGGACGGTCGGCACCACCGGCGGCTGCTCCGGCCAGAAGATCGCCAACGGCGGCTTCGAATCCGGCGCGACCAGCTGGACCGGCACCACCGGCTCCATCGGCCAGTGGGGCTCGCAGGGCCAGGCCGCCCACGGTGGCACGTACTCGTCCTGGCTGGACGGCTACGGCACCACGCACACCGAGTCGATCGCGCAGTCGGTGAGCATCCCGGCGGGCTGCCACGCCAGCCTGACGTTCTACCTGCACATCGACACCGCGGAGACGACCTCCTCCACCGCCTACGACAAGCTGACCGTCACCAACGGCAGCACGACGCTGGGCAGCTACTCCAACCTGAACAAGGCGTCCGGGTACGCGCTCAAGACCATCGACGTCTCGTCGGCGGCCGGCGGCACCCTCGCGCTGAAGTTCACCGGCACCGAGGACAGCTCGCTGCAGACCTCGTTCGTCATCGACGACGTGGCCGTGACGCTGAGCTGAAGCTGAACCACTGAAGCGGGGAGACCACGGTCTCCCCGCTTCAGTGTTTTCCGGAGCAGAATCGGCGCATGGACACCGAAGAGCTGCGCGCGACCCAGGCCCCGCTGAAGGACAAGTACCGCGAGCAGCCGGAGAGCGCGCTCGTGACGCTCCACGCCGACGCCGAGCTGGACGGCCTCGGCATCTCGTGCAAGGTCGAGACTGGCCGCGCGGTCGTGGAAGCGGGCCTGCACCCTGCTACCGGCGGCGACGGCACCCTCGCCTGTTCGGGGGACATGCTGCTCGAAGCGCTCGTCGCCTGCGCGGGCGTGACGCTGCGGGCCGTCGCGACGTCGCTGGGCCTCGAGGTCCGCGGCGGGCGCGTCCGGGCCGAGGGCGACCTCGACTTCCGCGGCACGCTGGCCGTCGCGAAGGACGCTCCGGTGGGCTTCCGCGCCATCCGGCTCTCGTTCGACCTGGACACCGACGCCGGCGAGGACGAACTGGCGACGCTCAAGAAGCTGACCGAGCGCTACTGCGTCGTCTTCCAGTCGCTGCGGACACCGCCGGAGTTCGCCGTCACGCTTTCGGCGGCTCAGGGATAAACCCGGAGGACAAATCGGGCAAGGTGGCCTAGCTTGTCGGGGTCACCTGAAGGGGGAGCCACCATGCCGCAGCCGGGACCGGACGTCGCCGTCCGGGTACGCGGGCTCGTGAAGACCTACGGTTCGACGCGCGCGCTCGACGGCGTCGACCTCGACATCCCGGCCGGGCAGGTGCTCGGCCTGCTCGGCCCGAACGGCGCCGGGAAGACCACCACCGTGCGCATCCTGACCACGCTGCTGCGCCCGGACTCGGGGTCCGCGCACGTGGCCGGGTACGACGTGCTGGCCGAGCCGGACGAGGTGCGGCGGCGGATCGGGCTGTCCGGCCAGTACGCGGCCGTCGACGAGAACCTCACCGGGTTCGAGAACCTCTACATGGTCGGGCGCCTCTACGGCCGGAAGAAGGCCGCGGCCCGGACCCGCGCCCGCGAGCTGCTGACGCGGTTCCGGCTCGAAGAGGCCGCCGACCGGCCGGCGAAGGGCTACTCCGGGGGCATGCGCCGCCGGCTCGACCTGGCCGGCGCGCTGGTCGCGGAGCCGACCGTCGTCGTCCTGGACGAGCCGACCACCGGCCTCGACCCGGGCGGGCGCCTCGACACCTGGGCCGTCATCAAGGAGCTCGTGGCCGACGGCACGACCGTGCTGCTGACCACCCAATACCTCGAAGAGGCCGACCAGCTCGCCGACTCGATCGTGGTGATCGACCACGGCCGGGTGATCGCGCGCGGCACGGCGGACGAGCTGAAGGCCCAGATCGGCGGCGAGCGCCTGGAGCTGGTCGTCGCCTCGGCCGCGGACCTGCCGGTGACGCTGGACGTCCTGCGCGAGGTCGGCACGGGTGAACCGTCCGGCGACGACCACACCCGGCGGGCCGAGATCCTGGTCGACACCGGGCCGAAGGCGCTGATCGAGGCGTTGCGGCGGCTCGACTCCCACGGCATCACGGTCCAGGACGTCGGCTTGCACCGCCCGACCCTGGACGACGTCTTCCTGTCCCTGACCGGCCACGGTGCTTCGGCTGAGGAGGCGGCGAAGTGAACGCGCTCGCAAAAGGCATTTCCGACGGCGGCATCGTCACCTGGCGCAACCTGATGAACGTCCGCCGCAACCCGGACTGGCTGATGGCGGCGACGCTGCAGCCGATCATGTTCGTGCTCTTGTTCGCCTACGTCTTCGGCAACGCGATCGGCGGCGAAGCGGGCGGCGCGGCGTACCGCGAGTTCCTGATCGCCGGGATCTTCGCCCAGACGGTGGCGTTCAACTCGGCGTTCACGGTCATCGGGTTCGCCAACGACCTGCAGAAGGGCATCATCGACCGGTTCCGGTCGCTGCCGATGTCCCGCGTCGCGGTGGTCCTCGGCCGCACGACGTCGGACCTGGTGGTCAGCGTGGTGGCGCTGGTCGTGATGTCGCTGTGCGGACTGCTGGTGGGCTGGCGGATCCGCGGCAGCTTCTGGGACGCGCTGCTCGGCTACCTGGTGATGCTGATGTTCGCGTGGGCGCTGTCCTGGGTCGGCGCGCTGATCGGCCTGGCCGCGCGCAGCGTCGAGGTGGCGCAGAGCGCGGGCCTGATCTGGATGTTCCCGCTGAGCTTCATCTCCTCGGCGTTCGTCCCGACCGACACGCTCCCGGCGTTCCTGAAGGCGATCGCGGACTGGAACCCGTTCACGGCGGTGATCAACGCGACCCGGGACCTGTTCGGGAACAAGTTCGGTGCCCCGCAGACGGGCTGGCCGGCGGAGAACGCGGCCCTGTACTCGATCCTGTGCTGCGTGGCGATCATCGCGATCTTCGCCCCGCTGGCGACGGCCCGGTACCGCCGGGTGGCGAGCAAGTAGGTGCCGGCTGTCCGTGAGGACGCTTCAGGGTCGCAGCGTCCTACAGTATCGACATCTGCACCTGACTCGACGGGACGACGAGCAGGTGCCCCTCGTCGCGGTCGTAGATGAAGGTGAGCCCGCCGTTCATCCCGATCAGCAATCCCACTCTTGTTCTCCCGCCCAGATCGCCCTTGACGAAGAACCAATTCGGATATTCCTCGTTCTTGACCCAATGATAGGCGCACAATGGCGGGTTGAGGTCCTGCCAGACCGGGTTGCTGGAGGCTGTGTTGGCATAGACGCTCAGCTTGGCTCCCGTTGTGGGATCCACTCGTGCCACGCCTGCACTTGCGGTCTCTTTCGCCCGGGAACCGGCGGAGCTGCCCAGACCGTGCGCGATCGTCGGTATCCCGACCACGACAAGGCCGATGTAGGCGCACAGGATCAGATTCCAGGTGAGCCGGGCAGCGGACCGGCTGATGGCGGGTCGGACCACGTAAAGTCCGCCACGCCGCCACGTTCTTCGCATTTCCAATCCCTGCTCGACGAGCAGATCCCGGACCTCCGAACTGCCCGCGGGTCTTCGGTACCACCACCGTTGGAGCACGGCGAACGAACCCAGGGACAGCAAGGCCACGATCATGACGAACGAGGCGGACAGCAGGCCGGTTCTGACCAGCTTCTGCAGTGCATTCAGTGGCGTTATGCCGATTTGGTCAGGAGTGATGTTGAAATTGGCGTAGTAGCCTGATGCGGCCACGTAGGCTGCTACCTGCGCAACGATTCCGGTGACCGTGATGGAGGCCGCGACGTTGGCGAACGAAATTTTCACAAGGGCGAAGCCTACGACAGAGCAGCGAAGATCGCGAAGACCCAGGGCCCTCCATTCACGACCTCCGCCGCGCGTCAGCCCTCTTCGGACAGCTCCACGATCGGGATCACCCGCTTGGCCTGCCGCGCCTTCGCCTGGTGATCCGCGAAAAACGGATACTCCTTCTCCAGCTCCGTCCACGTCCGCACGTAGTCCGCCCCGAGCAGCGGCAGCGCCTCGGCGTCGAACTCCCGCCCGTCAACCTCGACGTGCACCCGCGGGTCCGCCTCGAGGTTGAGGTACCAGTCCGGGTGCCGGGGCGCGCCGATGTTGGACGCCACCACCAGCCACCGGTCGCCGTCGCGGTGGACCATCATCGGGACCGTGTACGGCTCCCCCGAGGTACGGCCCGTCGTCGTGAGCAGCACCAGGCGCTCGCGGTGCATGCCCTCGACCTCGCCGCCCGCGCGGAACTGCTCGATCACCCGGCGGTTGGTCTCCGCGATGTCCACGACGGTCACCGGTCGTAGTACCGGGTCGGCGGGTCCTGCTGGGTCCACTGCTGCCGGGTCGGCGGTGGCGGCGCGGCGCTCTGCTGGCTGCGGCGCCGGTGCAGCGTGCGGGCGCTGGCCGCCATGCTGTTCACCACCGCGGCGATCACCAGGCCGATCACCAGGTTGATCACCGCCGTGGCGATCTTCGCGCTCGGTGCGACCGTCAGGGTCAGCGGCAGCACCACTGCGATCAACGTCACCAGCACCATGATCCAGCCGAAGAACTGGGACGGTGCCGGCGTCGCCACGCTCAGCAGGTGCATCAGCCCGGTGGCGAGCAGGGCCACCGCGGCGGCGACCAGCGCGTACGTCGTGGTGCTCGCGTTGCCCCAGACGCCCTCGCCTTTTGGGGCGAGCACTTCGACCTCGAAGATCCCGCGGGCGATCAGCAGCCCGACGACCGCGAGCAGGGCCGCGACCACCGCCGTCGCGACACCGCCCGCCCACAGCCGGCGCGCGTCGATCCCCGGGCGGACGTCCTGCGGCTGGTTCCCGTAGTACTCGGACATCACGGCCTTCCCTCGCCTCGGCAGTGCCTCCGCTCCCGATTGTCCCCCGATTCGGCCCCGGCCGCGATTTGCGCTGGAGCGCACTCCAGCTCGTAGCGTCGGAGCCATGACCACCGCACAGCACAAGATCGGTTCGGGCTTCGGCGCCACCACCACGGCCGCCGAAGCCGTCGCAGGCGCCGACCTCACCGGGAAGCTCGCCGTCGTCACCGGCGGGTACTCGGGGATCGGCCTCGAAACCACCCGCGCGCTGACCGGCGCCGGCGCCCACGTCGTCGTCCCGGCCCGCCGCCGCGAGACCGCCGGCGAAGCGCTTGCCGGAATCGAAAACACCGAGGTCGGCGAGCTGGACCTGGGCGACCTCGAGAGCGTCCGCGCGTTCGCCGACCGGTTCCTGGCGTCCGGGCGGGAGATCGACCTCTTCATCGCCAACGCCGGCATCATGGCCTGCCCGGAGACCCGGGTCGGGCCGGGCTGGGAAGCCCAGTTCGCCACCAACCACCTCGGCCACTTCGCGCTGGTCAACCGGCTGTGGCCGGCGATCGCCGAAGGCGCCCGCGTGGTCTCGCTGTCCTCGCGCGGCCACCACTACTCGCCGATCCGCTGGGACGACGTCCAGTTCGAAACCGGCTACGAGAAGTGGCAGGCCTACGGGCAGGCCAAGACCGCGAACGTGCTGTTCGCGGTGCAGCTCGACCAGCTGGGCGCCGAGAAGGGCGTCCACGCGTTCGCGCTGCACCCGGGCGGCATCATGACGCCGCTGCAGCGGCACCTGCCGCGGGCGGAGATGATCGAACGCGGCTGGATCGACGAGGCCGGGAACCACCTGATGGAGTTCAAGACGCCCGAGCAGGGCGCGGCGACGACGGTCTGGGCGGCGACCTCGCCGCAGCTGGCCGGGCTCGGCGGGCTGTACCTGGAGGACTGCGACGTCGCCGAGCTCGCGCCGGAGGACGCCGAGGGCCTCGCGGCTTCGGGTGTCCGCCGGTACGCCGTCGACCGCGAGCAGGCCGCGCGCCTGTGGACGCTGTCGGCGCAGCTCACGGGCGTGGACGCGTTCGCGCGGGCCTGACTGTCACGCCGGCGGGTCCCCGGACGATACCTTCGTCGTGATCTTCCGACGTTTGCCGGTCACGGGGCCGGGGTACCTGGCGCCCGTGGCCGACGAAGCCGGGAGAACGGGGCGCCCGCCGACTGACGACGGGGCCGAGGTCACGTGTGGCCGTTACGCGGTCGGTGAATTCACCATCACCCCGCGCAGCGCCCTCGACGGCGAGCGGCCGCCCGGTCTGCTGGGCGGGCGTTACGAAGTCGGCAGGCTGATCGGCAGCGGCGGCACGGCCCGCGTGTACCGGGCCTACGACGTCCGGCTGACCCGCGAGGTCGCCGTCAAGATCTACGACCGCGACGCGGTGGCGCTCGACCAGCGGCGCCGGCTGCGCGAGATGACGATCCAGGGCAGCATCAGCCACCCGGGCGTGGTGGCGCTGCTGGACAGCGGCACCGAGAACGGCCGGACGTACCTGGTGATGCAGCTCGTCGAGGGCGAGAACCTCGCCGAGCGCCTGCTGGGCGGCCCCCTGCCGGCGGCGGACGTGACGGCGCTGGCGGACGGGCTCGCCGAGGCACTGGCCCACGTCCACGCACGGCGCATCGTGCACCGCGACCTCAAGCCGGCCAACGTGTTCCTGTCCGCGGACGGTCCCCTGATCGGCGACTTCGGCATCGCCCACGCCCTCGACACGACGCACATCACGGGCACGGGCCTGATCCCGGGCACGGCGGCGTACCTGGCGCCGGAGCAGGTCTCGGGCGAGCCGGCCGGCCCGCCGGCGGACGTGTACGCGCTGGGCTTGATCCTCCTGGAATGCCTGACGGGCCAACGGGAGTACCCGGGCACCATGGTCGAGGCGGCCATGGCCCGGCTGACGAGACCACCCCGCATCCCGGAGGACGCACCGGCAACGTTGGCGTACACGCTGCGCCGGATGACCCAGCGAGAGCCCGCCGACCGCCCGACGGCGGCCAAGGTGCTGGACATGCTGCACGCGCCCCCGCCGACGTTGCCGTGGAGCAGGACGCAGCGCAGCCCCCGCTGGCGCCGCCGCCCGGCCGCGGCAGTTGCTGTGGGATCCCCCGACGTGACGGAGGCTTTCAGCCCGGCACGGGGCGAGCTGGGCGCCGCGGGGCACGAGGCGACGGCCCTCGGCCCGGCGCGAGGCGAACTGGGCGCCGCGGAGCGCGAGGCGGCTGCAGGCTTCAGCCCGGCGCGAGGCGACCTCGGCACAGCCGGGCGCGAGGCCACCACCCCCGGCGAACCTCATCGGCTCGCCGAGGCCCTGACGCACTTCGCCTCCCGCCCGGCCGAAGCCCCGGGGCGGCGGCGCCTGGCCGCCGTGGCCGGGCTGAGCGTTGCCGCCGTTGCTGCCGTTGCCGCTGTGCTTCTCGCCCAGCACGAAACCGGGTCCGGTTCGCCCGCGCAGCCGCCCGCCGCGAACTCTCCCGCCCCTTCCGTCACCCCCTCGTCCTCCACCCCGCTCGCCGAATCCGGGACGTCCGCCCCGGGCACGTCGCGGCCCGCCGAACCCGGCGGCTCCGGCACGCAGCCCGGCACCAGCGAAGCCGCGTCGCTCGAACCCGCCGCCGTGACGCACGACAGCCCGCCCGAGGAGCCGGCGAAGCCACCCGGCAAGCCCCCGAAGATCGAGCCGCCCGGCAAGGCCAAGGGCAAGGGGCCCGGCCACGACTCGTGAGCGGGACCTCCGGCGCGCGGATCCGGGTCCAACGGCCCTAGTGCCGAAAACGGTCGGGAATGGCCGGTAATTCGATTCCGTGAATTGGGACTCGAACCAATAACGGCAGGTAACCGAAGGCCGCTCCGGGCCGACTCACTCCACGGTGCCGCCGCCGGGAATCCCCTCCCGGCCGGTTCGACGAGCATTCCCCGGAGGTCTGGATGAGTGTCCACGCTGCCCTCGCGCGGCCGGTTTTCCGCACACCGAGCGGCCGGCACGCCAAGCCGGGTCCCGCGTGGCCGCGGGTCGCCGGGCGGGCAGTTTTCCTGATCACCGCCCTGTTGTGCGCCGGTGCCGTCTTCGCGCTCGGGTGGCCGCCCGCGCTGCTGGCGGTGCCCGCCACCGCGTTCGTGCTGCTCCTCGCGGGCGTGGCGAAACTGCGGACCGCGAGCCGGAAGATCGACACCATCCTCGCCGAAGAACTGCCGGAATCCGATTGATCAAGCGAGGGCGTAGAAGTCCTCGAGCACCGCTTTGGCGGCTTCGGTATCGGGCACGGCGACGTCCCAGCACACCTGCCCGTCTTCGACGGCGACGTCGAAGCCGAAGAACGGACAGCACGCCTTCTCCCGGGCGGCGAGGTCACGGACCCACGCCTCGACGCCCGGCTCCGCGCGGAACCGGAACCGGATGCCGACGGCGGTCCGTTCCCGGACGGCGAGGGCCTCGGCGAACAGCCTGCGGTATTCGGCCAGCCGCTCCGCGGGCGTGTCGCGGGCATCCGTCATGTCGCAGGCGATCGGCGTCGACGCCGGCGGGATCTCCATGTCAGCCTCCTTGTCGATAAGGACGGTTCGAGCCTAGAGTCTGGAGTTGACTCCAGAGTCAAGGGAGAAGTCCGTGAAGATCGGCGAGGTGGCCCGGGCAGCCGGGGTGAGCGTGGACACGGTCCGCTTCTACGAACGCCGCGGCGTGCTGCCGGAGGCGGCCCGGCGCCCCAGCGGCTACCGGGTGTTCCCCGTCTCGGCGGCCGACCGCATCCGTTCGGCGAAAGCGTTGCAGGACCTGGGTTTCACCCTCGACGAGGTGTCCGACGCCCTGCGCGCCCACGACACCGGCGACGCCACCTGCGAGACGGAGCGCTGGCGCCTGGAGGCGGTCGTCGCCCGGCTGGACGAGCGGATCGCCGCACTGCACCGCGTCCGCGCCAAGGCGGCGGAGAGCCTGGCGGACTGCCGGGCGGGCTGCTGCCGCCTGATCGGCGGCGCCTGACCGTGGAGTTCTTCTGCTACCACCGCGACCGCCCCGGGTCTTCGGCGCTGCGGCAGGCGACGCTGGAAGCGCACTGGTCGTACCTGGACCAGTTCGCCGACCGGATGATCGCCCGCGGCCCGACCCTGGCCGCCGACGGCATCCCGACCGGCAGTGTGCACGTCCTCGATCTGCCGGACCCGGCCGCCGCCCGCGCGTTCGCCTTCGACGAGCCCACCTACCAGGCCGGCGGTTACCGGGACGTCCTGCTGCGCCGGTGGCGCAACACGCTGGGCACCACCATGTGGGAGTCGCCCGGCGAGCCGTCCGGCTACCTGGTCCTCGGCCTCGCCGAAGGCCCACCCGCCGACACCGAGCGCCCGGACGGGCCCGACCTCATCGCCTACGGACCGCTCCTGTCCGACGACGGCGTCACCTGGCTCGGCACCGCCGCACTGGTCAGAGCGGCCGCCCCCGCCGCGGCCCGCGCCGTCCTCACCGAGGACCGGTACGCCGCCATCGAGGTGCACACCTGGCGGTTCGGCGGCAGGGTCACCGCAGGTCCAGCCACATGATGCGGAGCCCGACGTCCCCGGCGACCGGGTGGCGGAAGGCTCCGGGCGCCGTTCCGAGCGTCACGAACCCCAAGCTCTCGTACAGCCGGACCGCGGCCACGTTCACGTCGACGACCGCGTTGAACTGGATCGCCGCGAACCCGCTCCGCCGGGCCCAAGCGATCAGATCCGTCGTGAGCGCCCGTCCGACCCCCGTGCCGCGTGCGTCCTTCGCCACCATCAGGCTGCCGGAGGCGACGTGGCTGCCCGGCCCCGGCCGGTTGGCGTACATGTTCGCCGTGCCGGTCACCCGGTCGCCGTCGAGGGCGACGACCACGCGGGCCGGCGGGTCGCGCAGCCACATCTCCCGGGCGTCGCGCTCGGTCATCGCCGGGTCGTACGGGAACGTCTGCCGCTCGGTGACGACGTCGTGGATGATCGGCCAGATCGCGGGCCAGTCCTCGGCGCGGGCTTCGCGGATCACGGCCGCACCACCTCGCAGAGTTCCGGGACGACGGCCTCGATGTCGTCCCGCAGCACGAACGCGGCATCGTCGTCGTACGGCGTCGGGTCGCGGTTGACGACGACCAGCGCCGCCCCGGCCCGCACGGCGACCGTGCACAGCGACGCCGCCGGCTCCACCTGCAGCGTGCTGCCGATCGCGAAGAACAGGCCGCTCGCCGCTGCGATGTTCCGCGCGTGCCCGAGGACTTCGCCGTCGAGCAACTGTCCGAAAAGGACGACGTCGGGCTTGAGGATGCCGCCGCAGTGCGGGCACGACGGGTCGTCGTCGCCCGCTTCGAGGACATCGGCGGTCGGGAACCCGGCCGCGCAGCCGGTGCACCGCGTGGTGCGCATGCTGCCGTGCAGCTCGAGAACCTTGCGCTCGGCGAGCCCGGCCCGCTGGTGCAGGCCGTCGACGTTCTGCGTGAGCACCCGGACGGCGACGCCCGCGCTGTCGAGTTCCGCCAGCGCGCGGTGGGCGGCGTTCGGCTCGGCGCGCCACGCGGCGTGTCCCCGGTACGTGCGCCAGAATTCGCGGCGCACGCCGGCGTCGGCCATGAAGTTCTCGAGGGTGAAGGCGGTCACGGCGCTCGGCGTGCGCGTCCAGACGCCTTCGGGGCCGCGGTAGTCGGGAATCCCGGACGCGGTGGAGATGCCCGCGCCGGTCAGCGCGGCGACCCGCCGGGCCCCGCGGACCCGGTCGATGAGCTTGCCGTCCATGGTGCCGGAGGCTAACGGCTCGCAGACGGCGGCACGAACGGATTATCGCGTCTCTCGGTCCTTCCGCAGCCGCAACGCCAGCGCCGGGCACGCCGCGGCCGCGCGCCGGGCCTCGGCCACCAGTTCCACCGGCACCGGGCCCGGCGCCACCACCGGATAGCCCCACTCGTCGAGGCGCACCAGTTCCGGCAGGAGGTCCGCGCACAACCCGTGCGCGCTGCACCCGATCGGGTCCACTGTCACCTTCATGCGACACCCGCCGGGATCCGGCACCGGCCGCCGGCCTGGTGGGTGCGGACGTCGGCGTCGAAGATCGCCAACGCGCTCGCCGCGAGCCGCGCCGCACCGTCCGGGTGGGCGCACGCGCCGCGGCCGGTCAGCAACGGGAGGCGGCGGGCCAGCCGGGCCGTCGCCGGGCCACCGCGGACCAGTTCCGCGAAGTCCGCCGCGATCGACGGCAGACCGAACGTGCACGGCCCGCACTGGAGGGCCGACTCCGCCGCCAGGAACGCCAGCACCTTCGCCGTGTACTCCAGCCCGCAGTCACGCGCGGGGAGGGCGTAGACCGCGGCGATCCCGGACAGGCCGGCGCCGAGGTCCGCGGTCCACGTTCCGCCGGCGAGCACCGCCTGCACCGGCTCCGCTTCGCCGCCCGCCGCGGCCAGCACGCCAGCCAGGGACGTCCCCTCGGCCACCTCCACGACGCCGGGCCGCCGGACCGCGCCGGTCACCGTGACGAGCTCGGTGCGGGACGCGCGATAGTGGTGCGGCCCCAGCAGGACCACCGACGCCAGCTGCGCCAGTGTCTCCACATTGGACACCAGGGTGGGCCGCCCGCGCACGCCGCGTTCGGCGGGCCGGGGCCGCTTTCCCAGCGGCCGCGCGTCCCCCGACGTCAGGTACCGGACGAGCGCGGTCTCTTCGCTGGCGACGTAGCGGCGCGGGACCTCCGCGACCCGCACCGGCACCCGGTCTTCGCGTTCGGCGAGCGCCGCGGCGACGCTCGGCAGTGCCGGGCTGCCCGCGTGCACGCAGAGCACGGCCTCGACGGCGCCGGTCGCGTGGGCGGCGAGCTGCAGGCCGTCGAGCACGAGGTGCGGCGAAAGCGTGAGCAGCACGACGTCTTTGCGGCTGAGCGGGTCGCCTTCGCACCCGTTCGCGACGACGACCGAGCGGTTCGACCGGGCCGCGCGCAGCTTCACCGCCGTCGGGAAGCCCGCGCCGCCGCGGCCGCGCAGGTCCGCCGCTTCGACGGCGGCGATCAGCCGGTCGCGGCCGTCGTCGCCGTGGTAGGCGACCCACGGCACGACGCCGTTGCGGCGCCGGTGGCCGGCCAGGTCGAGCCGGTGCGGGGGCAGGATGCTCATCGGGTGCCTCCCAGGGCAGCGAACTTGCGGGCGTGGGTCGCGCGGTAGCCGGCCGAAGCGAGCACGGCCAGCACGCACAGGACGTCGAGCGCGACGATCCAGCCGTAGGCGGCGTCGGCTTCGGCCATGCCGAACCCGTGCACCAGCGCGACGGGCCAGCACAGGTAGGCCAGCCAGTGCACGGCCCGCCAGGCCCGCGCCGGCAACCGGGCGCGCAGCAGGCTGGTGACGACGATCGCGAGCAGCAGGTCGATCGCGACGGCGCCGAGCCCGACCCACAGCGGCTGGTAACCCGCGCCGAACGGAACGACGACGTCGAGCCAGCCGAGCGAGACGTAGCCGTCGAGGATGGCCGACGCGATGTGCGCCGCGAGGAACGCCAGGCTGGTCAGCGCCAGGTTCCGGTGTACGGCGGCGACGGCGAACCGCGGCCATTCGCGCGTGGCGAACCGGCCGGCGCCGAGCGCGCCGAGGACGACGACGCCGGTGAAGAGCACGAGCGAGACGAGCCCGGTCGCGCGGCTGAAGTACCACACCGCGGAGCTCATGCCGCCGCCCGTTCCGCGGGCCAGCCGGGGGTCGTGACGACGTCGCCGTCGACGCCGGCCAGCCGCGCGGGGAGGTTCCGCCGCTCGAGCCAGCCGGGTGCGGCGCCGCCGAGGACGATCGCCGCCGTGCTCGCGGTGTTGGCGTCCACAGTGGACTTCGCGGCGACGGTGACGGTGCGCCAGCGCGCTTCGGGCATGTCGCCGGTGCGCGGGTCGACGATGTGGTGCACGGTCCGGCCGCCGTGGCGCCAGCGCCGCCGGGTGGTGCCCGAGGTGGCGAGCGCGCCGTCACGGTGGAGGGCGACGGTGGCGGCCGGCCGGGTGACGGCGTCCGCGTGGTCGTCGCCGAGCGCGATCTGCCAGCCGCCGTCGGGCGGGGGCCCGGCGGCGCGCAGGTCGCCGCCGAGGTTCACCAGCGTTCCGCAGCCGGTGGTGGTGTGGATCCGCCGGGCGGCCCGGTCGGCGGCGAAGGCCTTGGCGGTCGCACCGAGGTCGAGGTGCACGCCCCGCGGGAGGACGACGAGCCGCCGGGCGGGGTCGAAGAGGATCCGGTGCCAGCCGGGCGCGGGAGCCGCCGGTGTCGCGGTGTTCCGGTCAGCGGCAATCGAAGCGAAGTCGCGGTCGTAGCCCAGCGCGCACACCGCCGCCCCCACCGTCGGGTCGACCAGTCCGTCGGTCAACCGCGCCGCGCGCAACGCCACCTCCAGCGCCTCCGCCAGCAGCGGCCCCACGCGGACCTCCCGCCCGGCCACCTCGTGCAGCCGCGAGATCTCCGAGTCCGGCCGGAACCGGCTGCACGCCAGATCGAGCGCCGCCAGTTCTTCGCGCAACAGGGCGACCGCCTCCCCCAGCCGGGTGGGATCGGTGACGATCAACTCGGCCGTCGTGCCCAGGGCCGGGAACGCCGTCGTCATGACGCCCCCGAACCGGTGTGCGCGTGGCCGGATCCGCTGCTCAAGCCGCTGTCAGGCGCCTGGAGCTGGTCCTGGGAGCCGGTCGAGCCGGTGGAATCGGAGGTGGAGGTCGAATCCGAGGTCGTGGCCGAAGCCGTCGAGAGGCCGAAGCCGATGGCGCATGCGGCGGCCGCGCCCAGTACCGCGGCGGCCGCCGTGGCCAGCGCGGCCTTGCGGCGTCCCTGCTCGCGGCGGGCGGGTCCGGCCGGGGTGGTGGGTTCCATGGCACCGAGTGTCGGCGCCGTTCCTTTGAACGAGCTGGGAACGACCTGTCAAAGCCCTGGCGCACCAACCAAAGGCGGTTGACACCGGAAAGCCATTCACCCACTCTTTCCGTTGTCCGCCGGAGGTTTCCTGGTGTTCACGAACCGGACCACAGCACCTCACGAACCGGTCCCCTGCCGTGGGCACCATGAGGCGCCCACCCCCTCAGTGCTGGAGGACCCATGATCCGCAAGCGGATCTTCGCTGCGTTCGCCGCGGCCGCCCTGGTCACCGCCGGAGCGGTCACCGCCGCCGGCACCGGATCCGGCGAGCCGGCCGCCGTCCGGCCGGCCGCCGCGGCCGTGCCGGCGTTCGACCACATCGTCCTCGTCATGTTCGAGAACAAGAAGTACTCCTCGATCAACGGCAGTTCCAGCGCGCCCTACTTCAACACCCTCGCCTCGCAGAGCGCGAAGTTCACGAACTCCTTCGCGATCACCCACCCGAGCCAGCCCAACTACGTCGCCCTCTTCTCCGGAGCGACGCAGGGCGTCACCGACGACAGCTGCCCGGCCAACCTCGGTGCGAAGGCCAACCTCGGCCGTCAGCTGATCGACGCGGGCAAGACCTTCAAGGGCTACTCCGAAGCCATGCCTTCGGACGGCTACACCGGCTGCTCCAGCGGCACCTACCGCCGCAAGCACAACAGCTGGGTCGACTTCTCCAACGTCCCCGCCGCGAGCAACCTCCGGTTCTCGGGCTTCCCGTCGGACTTCACCCAGCTGCCGACCGTCGCCTTCGTGACCCCCGACATGTGCAGCGACATGCACGACTGCTCCGTCGGCACCGGCGACACCTGGCTGAAAAAGAACCTCGACGCCTACGCCCAGTGGGCCAAGACGCACAACAGCCTGCTGATCACCACCTTCGACGAGGACAGCGGCACGTCGGTCAACCAGATCTTCACGACGTTCACCGGCGCCAACGTGAAGGTCGGCAGCTACAGCGAATCCATCAACCACTACACCGTGCTGCGCACCATCGAGGCGGCCTACGGCCTGCCCGGCATCGGCAACGCCGCGAGCAAGTCGCCGATCCTCGACGTCTGGCAGTAACCGGGTGTACCTGTCCACGATCGGTCGCCGGGAGCACGCCGGGACGGTGTCCCGGCGCAAGCTCTCGGCGGTCGGCGCGAACGTCTTCGCGCTGGGTGCGGTCAGCCTCGTCACCGACGTCTCCTCCGAGATGGTCACCGCGGTCCTGCCGGTGTACCTGGTCCTCGGCCTGCACCTGAGCCCCGCCGCGTACGGCCTGGTCGACGGCCTCTACACCGGCGCGACGGCGCTGCTGCGGATCGTCGGCGGGTACGTCGCCGACCGAGTCCGGCGGCGCAAGGTCGTGGCCGGCGCCGGCTACGCGCTGTCCGCGGTGATGAAGCTCGGCCTGCTCGTGGCCGGGTCGTCGGCGACGGCGATCGGCGCGGTGATCACGCTCGACCGCACCGGCAAGGGCCTGCGGACCGCCCCGCGGGACGCGGTGATCACACTGTCGGCCCCGGAACCGCTGCTCGGGCGGGCGTTCGGCGTGCACCGCGCGATGGACAGCATGGGCGCGTTCGCCGGGCCGCTGGTCGCGCTCGGCGTGCTGGCGGCCGTCGGCGCGGCCGACCCCGAGGCGTTCGACGCCGTGTTCGTCGTCAGCTTCTGCATCGCCGCGATCGGCGTGCTGCTGCTGGTGCTGTTCGTCCGCGACCGCCGGACGCCGAACGCCACCGCGACGCCGGTCTCGCCGCGGGCGGCGGCCGCGTTGCTGCGCGGCCGCGGCGTGCGGCGGCTGCTGGTGGCCGCGTGCGTGCTCGGGCTGGCCACGGTCGGCGACGGGTTCGTCTACCTGCTGCTGCAGCACAAGGAGGACATCGCCACCGGCTGGTTCCCGCTGCTCGCCGTCGGCACGAACCTCAGCTACCTGCTGCTCGCCGCGCCGCTGGGCGCGCTCGCCGACCGGGTCGGGCGGCTGCCGGTGGTGCTCGGCGGGTACGGCGCGCTCGCGCTGGTCTACCTGCTGCTGGCCGGGCCGGTGTCCGGCTGGCCGCTGTTCGCGCTGTCGCTCGCGTTGTACGGCGTGTTCTACGCGGCGACCGACGGCGTCCTCATGGCCCTCGCCGGTCCGCTGCTGCCGGAGTCGTTGCGCACCACGGGGATCTCAATGGTCCAGACCGCGCAGGCGCTGGCGTACTTCGCCTCGTCCGTCCTATTCGGACTCGCCTGGCAGTTCTGGGGCGCCGATCGCGCGATCGCCGTCGCGGCGGGCGGGGCGGTGGTCGCGATCGCCGCGACCTTCGCGGTACTGCGGAAGGTGGAGGCGTGAAGACGCGGATCCTCATCGCGGTCGTCGGCGTGCTCGTGCTCGCCGGGGCCGCGGTCGCGTACGTCGGGTTCGCGAGCGCGCGCGGCCATGACGTCACCGCGACCGGCGCGGTCAGCCTCGCCCCCGGTCCGCGGCTGCTGTTCCGCAGCACCGCCGACGCCGACCGCGGGCACGTCGCCACCGTGTCCGCCACCGATCCCGGCGGCCCGCGGACGGTGTCGCCGCTGTCGTGCGCGCGGGTGTACGCCGCCGGCGGCACCGGGCTCTGCCTGCGCCAGGACGGCGACCTGACCACCTACCAGCTGGCCGTCCTCGATCGGGGGCTGGCGGTGCAGCGGGAGATCCCGCTGGTCGGGCTGCCGAACCGGGCGCGGGTGTCGGCGAGCGGCCGGATGCTCGCGTGGACGGTGTTCGTCACCGGCGACTCCTACAACGGCGGGATGTTCTCCACCCGCGCCGGGATCCTCGACACAGCGACCGGCGACCTCGCGGGCACCCTAGAAGACTACGCGGTGACCCTCGACGGCGAGCCGTACCAGGCGGCCGACCTCAACTTCTGGGGCGTCACGTTCACCCGCGACGACCGCCACTTCTACGCGACGATGTCGACGGCCGGCCGCCGCTACCTGGTCGCGGGCGACTTCGCCGCGCACACGATCCGCACGCTGCGTGAGAACGTCGAGTGCCCGTCGCTGTCCCCCGATGGGACGCGGGTGGCGTTCAAGTCCGCAGTGGACGGTGACCCGGCCCACGGCTGGCGGCTGTCGGTGCTGGACCTCGCGGCCTCCGAGGTGACGCCGCTGGCCGAGACCCGCAGCGTCGACGACCAGCCGGCCTGGCTCGACGACCACACGATCGGCTACGGCCTGCCCCGCGGCCCGGGCCACGCGGACGTCTGGTCGGTCCCCGCCGACGGCTCGGGCGCGCCCCGGCTGCTCATCCCGGACGCCGAGTCACCGGCGGCGCTGGGACCGTGATCGCCGGTGCCTTCCGGGTGCGGCCACGGTTAGTCCAGTTTGCGCAGCCCGTCGAGGATGCGGCGCATCAGGTCCGTGTCCGGGGGCGCGAAGGCGAACCGCGGCGCCGGGGCCCCTGCGGTCGCCGGGGGCGGGAGGATGCCGGCCACGCGGGACGGCAGCCGGGTCAGCGCGGGTTCGCGGCGGGTCTGCGCGGGGATCGGCAGCGTCGGCAGGGCCACCGTGCCCGCTTCGGCCAGCCGCCGGGTGGCGTGCTCGCGCCGCAGCCGTGACTGGATCCCGGCCACGGTGAAGTCCGGCTCGGGGTCGGCGGCGGCCGGGGGACGGCCCGGCCGCAGGCGTTCCAGGCTGATCGCCCAGGCCGCCGCGGCGAAGGCCGGCAGGAGCAGCCCGGCGACGATCGCGAGGCCCGGCAGGTCGACGGCCATCAGGCGGCCCCGGGCACAGGTAGGAGCATGACGTTCACTTCCGGACGGACGGTTCTTCCGCAGCATGGCCGACACCTGGATATTCGACTTCGACGAATTTTCGCGGACCCCGCAGCCCATCATGAATGACGGTCGACGCTCCCGCAAGCGGCCGAACGGGGTCGGCCGTCCGGACGGTAAAACTGCAGCTCGGCGTGGTTCCCCGGCAGGTAGACCGCGCCCCTCACCCAGTAGTACGGACGCGGGTTCGATCCGGTTCACCGCATTTTTGCACGATTCGTGTCCACCGCCGCCGCAAACAGCGGAAATGCGGGCCCGGCGCGCGCTGGTTCGGCGACTGGAGCGGGGACATCCGCGCGGCGGCCGGCTCCTCCACCTACGCCGCCGATGTCGCCGATGTCGCGGACAAGCGGCCGGTCCTGGTCGCCTACACCATCCCCGGCCGCGACCGGATCTCCGCGTCCGCCGACGGCATCGGCGGCAAGCCGGCGCTGGTGATCATCGAGGGCGGCTGACCAGGTCGCACGCCGTCGCCAGCTCCGCCGGGGTCGCGTCGGCGGGGAGGGCGATCGTCGCCGAGGCCGGCGGGCGCACGCCGCGCAGCCAGCCGCCGAGGGCGTCGAACGCCGTCCGGAAGCACGGGCCCAGCGGGCGCAGCCGGTCCGGGTAGGCGTCGACCAGCCCGTCGACGTGGTTGCCGCCTTCGATCCGGTAGTACCGGTGCAGCGCCCCGCGCCCGGAATCGCGGATCATCCGGTCGTAGACGTCGGAGTCGCGGGTGATCGGCAGCAGCGTGTCGAGCGTTCCGTGCAGGGTCAGCAGCGGCTTGCCGATCCGGCCGGTCAGCGAGATCCGCTCGACCGCCCGGGCCACGGACCGCGGCCGGGACGCATACGCGTAGTCGGCGTCGCACGACGGCGTTCCCGAGGCGCAGAACGGGGTACCGGCCTCGAGCGGGCCGTCGAACGAGGGGTCGACCTCTTCGCGGTAGATCCGCTGGGTCAGGTCCCAGTAGACGCGGTAGTGGTAGTCCCACAGGAACTCCGACCCCGGTGCGAATCCGGCGTCCAAAATGGACTGGTGGGCCGCTGCCGATCCCGCCGCGTAGGCCGGGTACGCGCGCAGGGCCGGCGGCAGGAACGTGAGCAGGTTCGGCCCGTCGGCCCGCCACAGCGTCCCTTCCCAGTCGACGCCGCCGTCGTAGAGCCACGGCCGGTTCTCCAGCTGCCACCGCACGAGGTAGCCGCCGTTGGACAGCCCGGCCGCGAGGGTCTTGGCCACCGGACGGCCGTAGTGCCGGGCCGCGGCGGCGCGGGCGGCCAGCGTCAGCTGCGTGACGCGCGAGTTCCACTCGGCCAGCGCGTCCCCCGGCCGGTCGCCGTCGGTGAAGAACGCGGCGCCGGTGTTGCCCTTGTCGGTCGCGGCGAAGGCGTAGCCTTCCGCGAGCGCCTGGTCGCCGATCGCGCGGTCGTTCGCGTACTGGCGGCGGACGCCGGGCGAGCCGGAGACGACCAGGCCGCCGTTCCACCGGTCCGGCAGCCGGAGCACGAACTGGGCGTCGTGGTTCCAGCCGTGGTTGGTGTTCGCCGTGGAGGTGTCCGGGAAGTAGCCGTCGACCTGCACGCCGGGTACCGCGCCGAAGGTCGGCAGCCCCGCCGACGTCAGCCCGGCCCAGTCCGCCTCGACGGTGTGCCCGGACGCGAGCGTGCCGGTCGTCGTCAGGTCGTCCAGGCAGGCGGCGACCTGCTGTTGCGCGCCCGGCACGGTGGCCGAGCAGCGCCGCCCGGCCGAAGCCGACGCCGGCGCGGGCAGCGCCACCGCGAGCGCGCCCGCCAGAACCCAAACCAGCCAACCCCGCACGGTTCACCTCCGGTCTTCGAGGTCCCCAGCCAAGCGCGTGCCGCGGCCGCGAGCCATCCCGCCGGTCACCATGAATCGGCGAGCCGATGTGGTGGGCGGACACATGGTCCGAACCGCGGGGCCGCCTTAGCGTCGCTGGGGACCCTCTCAACGACGAGAAGGAGCCCACCATGCGCAAGCTCGCTTTCGCCGGCCTCGCCGCGATCACCGCCGCCGCGCTCGCCACCGTCGGGGTGGCCGCCGCCGACCCGCCGCCGTCGTCCCTGGTCCAGGTGCCGAACTTCGGCGCCAATCCCGGCAACCTGGCGATGTACACCTACACCCCCGCCGGCCTCGGGACCGGCCGACCGGTGGTCGTCGCCCTGCACGGCTGCACGCAGAGCGCCGCGGACTACCACGCCCATTCGGGCTGGCCGGAGCTGGCCGACCGCTGGCGGTTCGAGGTCGTGTTCCCGCAGACGTCCACGGCGAACAACTCGCTGAAGTGCTTCACCTGGTTCGACCCGGCCGACGACACGCGCGGAAAGGGCGAAGCGGCGTCGATCAAGTCCATGGTGGACAAGGCGGTCGCCGACCACGGCTCGGATACCGCGCGCGTCTTCGTCACCGGCTTGTCGGCGGGCGGCGGGATGGCGGCCGACCTGCTGGCCGCGTATCCGGACGTCTTCGCCGGAGGTGGGATCAACGCGGGTTTGCCCGCGCAGTGCGCCACCAGCATCACGCAGACGTCGAGCTGCCAGCAGAACGACCAGCACCTGACCCCGGCCCAGTGGGCGGCGAAGGTCAAGGCGCAGTACCCGGGTTACGGCGGGCCGTGGCCGCGCGTCGCGATCTGGCAGGGCACGGGCGACTACACGGTCGCCCCGGTCAACGGCACCGAATTGCGCGACCAGTGGACGGCGGTGCACGGTGTCGCGCAGACGCCGACAAGCACGCAGTCCCTGCCGGGCGGCACGACGCTGACGACGTACGCGGACAAGGTGCAGCTGTACTCGATCGCGGGAATGGGCCACGGCACCGCGGTCGACCCGGGAACCGGCCCGGCCCAGTGCGGCAGCACCGGCGCGTACTTCCTGGCGGGAATCTGTTCCAGTTACTACACGGGCGTGTTCTTCGGGCTGGACAACGGATCGAGCACGCCGCCGCCCACGACGTCGACCACCACCACCATCGCTCAGCCGGGAACGTGTGTGAGCGCCAGCAACTACGCCCACACGCAGGCGGGCCGCGCGCACCAGAGCGGCGGCCAGACGTACGCGAACGGTTCGAACCAGGCCATGGGCCTGTGGAACACCTTCACGATCCACGCCCTGCGGGAGACATCCCCGGGCTACTGGGTACTCGCCGACGGCCAGTGTTAGGACTTCGGGGGCCGCTCGGCTCGGCTGAGCAGCCCCCGTTTTCCACGCTATCGGAGAGCACCGGCGAAAACGGGGTCACCGCGGCGAGGCGAGCCGGTGCAGGCGCAGGGCCAGCTGGATCTCCAGCGCCCGATCCGGCACCTGCCAATCCTCCCCCAGCAGCGACGCCACCCGCTCCAGCCGCTGCACCACCGTGTTCACGTGGACGTGCAGCACGTCCTTCGTCCGCGCCAGTTGCGCGCCGTTCGCGAAATACGCCCGCAGCGTCGCGACCAGCTCCGTGCCGCGGCGCTCGTCGTAGTCCAGGACCGGCCCGAGCGTCTGGCGGACGAACGCGTCCAGGTCCGCGCGGTCGCCGAGGAGCTGGCCGAGGAACCCGAGGCCCGCCATCGCCGCGCCTTCACCACTGCGGCCCAAAGCCAGCAGTGCCCGGACGCAGCGGGCCGCCTCCGCGTGGGCCTCCGCGATCGCCGACGGCCCGCTCGCCGGGCCCGCCGCGCCCACCGTGACCGGGCGGCCGGTCGCCGAGCCGAGGTCGGCCGCGATGCGGCGGGCCAGCTCGTCCGGGTCGCCGGTCGCCAGTAGCACGACCTCCTCCGCGTGCACCCCGACCAGCGTCGCGTGCCGGGCGGCCGCGCTCGCCACGCGCCGGCGGGAGCCGCCGTCCGCGTGGGCGACCAGGACCGCGTGCGGGGCCGACAGGTCGATGCCCAGGCGGCGGCCGCGGGCCAGCAGCGCCCGGGGATTGCGGCCGGGCGCGGTGAGCAGGTCGGTCAGCAGCTCGCCGCGGACCTCGTCCTCGGCGCGCACCACCGATCGCCGCAGCATCAGCAGCAGCGCCGTCACGACGCCGGCGCGTTCGAACAGCCGCCGGTCGGGGTCGCTCAACCCCGCGCGGCCGGCCAGCACCAGGCTGCCGAGCAGTTCCGGGCCCGCCTGCACCGCGCACACCCAGTTGTCCTTTGTGGACACCGCACGCCCGGTGGTGCGCGCCGCGGCGAGTGCGTCCGGGTCGAGGACGACCGGCGTCGCCGAGCTCGCCAGGAGCGTGCCGTCGGCATCGTAGACCGTGAGGCTCCCGTGCAGCACGGCCGCGACCGCGTCGGCAACGTCCGGCAGGTCGCCCCCGCGCAGCACCAGGTCGGTCAGCCGGTCGTGGGCGTCCTCGGCCCGTTCCATCGTCGCGTTGGCCTCGTTGAGCTCCGCGACCGCGCGGCGGGTCTGGTCGAGGAGGTTCGCGCTGTCCAGGGCGATCGCCGCGTGGTCGGCCAGCGACGACAGCAGCGCCACCTCGTCGGCGGAGAACTCCCGGGTGGCGCGGTCGGACGCGAAGAGCACGCCCAGCACCTTCGGGCCGATCGCCAGCGGGACACCGAGGATCGCGGTCAGGCCCTCGTCTTCGACGCCGGAGTCGATGTGCCGCGTGTGCTTGAACCGGTCGTCGTTGAAGTAGTCCGACGTCGCGTACGGCCGCGCGGTCTGCGCGACCAGCCCGCCGAGGCCCTCCCCCATGCCCAGCACGATCTGCTGGAACTCGGCCGACACCGACCCGTCGCTGACCCGGACGTAGGTCTTGTTCTCGGCCTCGTCGTTCAGCGAAAGGTAGGAGACGTCGACGCCGAGCAGCGCCCGCGCCCGCCGGACGATCGAGCGCAGCACGGTGTCCGGATCGGACAGCGCGGCGAGCTCGCTCGCGGTCTCGAACAACGCGGTGAGCTGGGCCTCGCGCCGCCGGTGTTCGGCCAGGGTCTCGCGGATCCGCAGGGCCAGCTCGCCCGCGCTGGCCAGCGCGGCCAGGTCGGCCGCACCGAGGGCGCCCTCGGCGCGGGCGGCCACGACGACGTGCGCCAGCTGCTCGGTGCTCGCCCCGGAGGCGAGCAGGTCGAGCAGCCGGCGCAGGGCGTCCGAGGGTGCGGTCACGGCCGTCATGCTAGGGCGAGACGGCCGCCTTCTCCGCCTCGACGTCGTCGTGCAGCGACTCACCACGGGTTTCGCGGGCGGACAGCAGCGCGATCACCGTGATCAAGCACATCGCCGCGACGTACAGCGACACCGGCACCGTGCTGCCCCAGGCGGAGAACAGCGCGACGGCGATCAGCGGGGCGACGGCCCCGGCGGCGATCGACGACAGCTGCCCGCCGACCGACAGGCCGGTGTAGCGCACCCGCGTCGGGAACTGCTCGGCGAAGAACGCGGCCTGCGGGCCGTACATCGCGCCGTGCAGCACCAGCCCGACGGTCGCGGCCAGCACGATCACCGCCGACGACTTCGTGTCGAGCAGCGCGAAGAACGCGAAGCCCCAGAAGGCCATCCCGATCGCGCCGAACAGGTAGACCGGGCGGCGGCCGACCCGGTCCGACAGCGCACCCCACACCGGGATCGTCACGAAGTGCACCGCCGACCCGATGAGCACCGCGGTCAGGCCGACGCCCTTCGGCAGGTGCAGCCCGGTCGTGACGTACACCAGGATGAACGCGGTGATCACGTAGTAGGAGACGTTCTCGGCCATCCGCGCGCCGATCGTGATCAGCACCTGCCGCCAGCTCTTGCGGAAGACCTCGACGACCGGGACGTGCTTTTCGGCGCGCACCTCGGCCTGCCGCTGGGCGGCTAGGAACACCGGCGACTCGGCGACGGCCAGCCGGATCCACAGGCCGATCAGCAGCAGCACGCCCGAGAGCAGGAAGGGAACCCGCCAGCCCCAGGACAGGAAGGCCGCGTCCGACTGCATCGCGGACAGGATCGCCAGGACGGCGGTGGCCAGCAGGTTCCCGCCGGGCGCACCGCACTGCGGCCAGCTCGCCCAGAACCCGCGGCGGCGGTCGTCACCGTGTTCGGAGACGATCAGGACGGCCCCGCCCCACTCGCCGCCGAGCGCGAAGCCCTGGACGAGCCGCAGCAGCGTGAGCAGGAGAGGCGCCGCGACCCCCGCGGTGGCGTACGTCGGCAGCACGCCCATCAGGCAGGTCGAGCCACCCATCAGCACCAGGCTGACGATCAGCAGCTTCTTGCGGCCGAGCCGGTCGCCGAAGTGGCCGAAGACCAGGCCGCCGATCGGGCGGGCGAGGAAGCCGACGGCGTAGGTCAGGAACGCCAGCAGCGTGCCGGTGAGCGGGTCCGCCGTCGGGAAGAACAGCTTGTTGAAGACGAGGGCGGCGGCCGAGGTGTAGAGGAAGAAGTCGTACCACTCGATGGTGGTGCCGATCAGGCTCGCGCCGACGATCTTGGCGATCGCCGACCGGTGGGGTTGGCTCACTGCGGGCTCCACTTCCTTGTGGTTGTGCGGGTTCCTAGGCGGCGGTCCAGCCGCCGTCGAGCGGGATGGACGCCCCGGTGAGGTGACCGGCGTGCGGCGAGCACAGCCACCCGACCAGGGAAGCGACGTCCTCGGGTTCGATGAGCTTCTTGATCGCGGCCCGCTTGAGCAGCACCTCGGCGACGACGTCCGCACGCGGGATGTCGTGCTCGGCGGCCTGGGCGTCGATCTGCCCGTCGACCAGAGGGGTGCGGACGTACCCGGGGTTGACGCAGTTGCTGGTGACCCCGTGTGCGGCGCCTTCGAGAGCGGCGACTTTCGAAAGCCCTTCGAGCCCGTGCTTGGCGGCGACATAGGCGGCCTTGTAGGCCGAGGCGCGCAATCCGTGGACGCTCGACATGTAGAACTCGACGTCGAGGGCCGCCGCCACCCGGTCGGCCAGGGCGGCGGGCAGCGCCTCGCCGCCCGCCACCAGCCAGCG
>NZ_JBSGJD010000130.1:0-26685 GCF_053605405.1 Amycolatopsis sp. NPDC003861 | reverse complement strand
CCGCCATGAAGAAGGCGAACGACGTGACCAGGTACATGATCCCGATCTGCTTGTGGTCCGTCGTGCGGAACAACCGCAGCAGGTACGAACCCTTGGGCGCGCTGCGCGTGTACGCAGGTCGAACCGCGATCGGGTGGGGCTTCAGGGCCATCTACGGGTCTCCTGCACACGCCAAAGTCAACACACGGACACCTCTACTATGCCACATAGTTGATAAGAGGTCCCTGTGACGGCAGAGCAATCCGGGCGACTTAGAGTGGCGTCGTGTCTGGTAACGCTCCTTCCCCGACGTCACGCGTTCGTGGCGGGGCCGCGCCGCTGGTGGCCGTCGGTGTCGCCGTAGCGGCGATCCTCGCCGTCGGGCTGGTTGCCCGCACCGGCAGCGTCGCCCTGGTCACCGGATTGACCGATCCGGGCGTTGTCACCCGGTACGGCATCACCGTGGTCCGGGTCGTCGCCGAAATCGCCGCGGTGGTCTGCGTGGGCAGCCTTCTGCTGGCCGCCTTCCTGGTGCCACCGCAGCGGACGGGAATTCTCGCGGCCGAGGGGTACGCGGCTGTGCGGGTGGCTCGCGGCGCCGGCTGGGTATGGTTCGCAGCCTGCGTCGCATCCGTGTACTTCACCGCCGCCGACGCGGCCGGGCGACCGATCACCGAGGTACTGGCACCACAGACGACGGTCGAGCTGGTGGCTGCAATCGAACAACCGAAGGCCTGGCTGACCACCGCGGCGATCGTCCTCGCCGTCACCGTCGGCTGTCATATCACGCTGAGCTGGGGCTGGACCACCGTCCTGTTCTTCGTCGCGACCGGTGCACTGGTTCCCGTCGCCGTCACCGGGCACTCGGCCAGTGGTGGCTCCCACGATGTCGCCACCAACAGCCTGCTCTTCCACCTGGTGGCCGCGACGCTGTGGATCGGCGGGTTGCTCAGTGTGCTCACCCTCGGCTACCGGGCACGCAGCGATGTTCTGACCGCAGTCACGCGGTTCTCACGGCTGGCTCTGGCGTGCTGGCTGACGCTGGGAGCCTCGGGCATCATCAACGCCCTCGTCCGCATCGCGCCACCTGATCTGCTGCGCAGCGGTTACGGCCTGCTACTCCTGGCGAAAATCATCGCGTTCGCACTGCTCGGCGTGTTCGGCCACCAGCAGCGAACCCAGACCATCACGGCATTGGCTGAGCGCCGCGACCGGGGCCCCCTGTTGCGTCTGGCCGCGGTGGAGGTCCTGGTCATGTTCACGACGATCGGCCTCGCCGCGGCCCTGGCCCGGACACCGCCACCCGGGGCTGGGGTGACGGAGCCCTCGACGCAGCAGCTGCTCATCGGGTACGACCTGGACGGCCCACCGACGGCGGTGCGGCTGATGATGGCGTGGCGTTTCGACCTGGTGTACGGCACGGCGGCGATCGTGCTTGCCGGCCTGTACCTGGCGGGAGTCCGGCGCCTGCGCCGGCGTGGTGACAGCTGGCCACCGGGACGGACCGCGGCGTGGCTGAGCGGTTGCGCCGTGGTGCTGCTCGCGACGTCCTCGGGTATCGGCCGCTACGCCCCGGCGATGTTCAGTCTCCACATGGGCTCGCACATGCTGCTGGGCATGGTCGGCCCGGCCCTGCTGGTACTCGGCGGACCGGTGACCCTTGCCCTGCGCGCACTGCCCGTGGCCGGCCAGGCCAACCCGCCCGGACCGCGGGAGTGGCTGATCGCCGCCGTTCACTCGCCTCTCGCGAAAGGCCTCACCCACCCGATGGTCGCCTTCGTGCTGTTCGTCGGGTCGGTGTACGTCCTGTACTTCTCCGGGCTCTACGGTGCCGCAGTCGGCTACCACTGGGCGCACCTCGCGATGAACGGCCACTTCCTGCTCGTGGGCTACCTGTTTTACTGGTCGGTCATCGGGATCGACCCGGCCCCGCGACGGCTGCCGCCGCTGGCGCGCGTCGGTCTCGTTTTCGCCTCGCTGCCCTTCCACGCCTTTTTCGCCGTCGCCCTGATGAACATGAAGACCGTGATCGGCGCAACATTCTTTCGTCCACTGGCCCTGCCCTGGGTGAGTGATCCGCTAGCCGACCAGCGGCTCGGCGGCGGCATCGCCTGGGCGTCCGGGGAGCTCCCGGTGCTCATTGTCTTGATCGCGTGTCTCGTGCAATGGGCGCGCTCCGACCACCGCGAGGCGCGCCGGGCAGACCGGCGTGAAGATGCCAACGGCGGTGCCGACCTCGCGGCCTACAACGCGATGCTGCGCAGGATCGCCGACCAGCCGGACCCACCACGCTAGAACCACCACGCCCTGCAGAGCCAGTGGGCGAAGCCGTCGTGGCCGCTCCGCCCACTGGCCACAGTCAACGGGACGTCAGTCCCTCGGGGTCAGGCTGCTCCGCGACTCGGGATCCTGTCACCGTGACGTCGCGCCCGACGGCGGTCTGCCGGACGATCCAGTCGTGCAGCACCTCATCGGCCGCGCGGTCAGCATGAACGAGATCGGACCGATCGATGAGAATCGGAGCCATCGTAGGTATCACCTCCAGCTGGCGCGCCAGCCGTGGCACGGCCAAGAAGGTGGCGTGGCCGATCAGCCGCAGACGGACGCCGTCGGCGCCGGTGGTGACAGAGATGGTCAGGCGGGACAAGTCCCAGGCAGTCTTGATCACCGCGGCGCCCAGGCCGATGAGTACCCCTTCGAACAGGCTGGTGGCGACGATCGCCGACGCGGTCGTGACCAGAATGACGGCCTCGCTTCGATGTTCTCGCCACACAGCGGCGATTTTGCGTGGTGAAAGCAGCTTCCAGCCCGCATGCAGCAACAGTGCGGCCAACGCAGCGACCGGCACAAGCGACAGAACCTGCGGGACAGCAACCACGAAGACGAGCAGCCACACCCCGTGCAGCACCCGCGACAGCCGAGTCCGGGCTCCGGCAGTGACGTTCGCGGTGCTGCGGACGATCACAGCGGTCATCGGCAGCGCACCGAGCAGCCCGCACACGGTATTGCCAATGCCCTGGGCGACAAGTTCGGCGTTGTACCGGGTACGCGGCCCGGTGTGCATTCGGTCGACGGCGCTGGCGCTGAACAGCGTTTCGGCCGAGGCGATCAATGCGAACACGATCACGCTGCCGGTCAGCGTGCCATCGACGATGCCCATGAGCGACGATGCATCGGGCAATGCGACCACGTCGAAAAGTGACCCGACGGCCAGCCGCTTCACCGGCAGGTCCAGAACCGCGACGACAACGATCGTCACCACGACCGCAGCAAGCGACCCCGGGACCAAGCGAGACAGCCGTGGCACACGACTCCATACCGCGATCACCAGCAAAGTCAGCATCGTCACCAGAGCTGCCAGCAGGCTACCGCCGCCTGTCAGCCGCATGACCAGCTGGGGCAGCCCAGCGAGGTTGTCCAGGGCGCTGCCGCGGCCAGGAAGATCGAGAGCCGCGTACAACTGGCCGAGGATGAGCACCGCGCCGATTCCGGCAAGCATGCCCTGGACGACACCGCTGGAGATGGCCTGAAACCAGCGCCCGACCCTCAGCAGTCCGAACAGGACCTGCAGCACCCCAGCACCGAGGACGACGGCGCCGAGGGTACCGACGCCCTTATCCTGGACCAGCTGCAGCGTGATCACGGTGAGACCAGCTGCGGGGCCGCTGACCTGCAGGCTGCTGCCCGGTAGTGAGCCCACAACCAATCCGCCGACGATTCCCGTCACGATGCCAAGCTCCACCGGTACGCCGGACGCGGCGGCAACCCCGATACAGAGGGGAAGGGCGACCAGGAAGACGACAACCGAAGCCGACAGGTCGGGCCGAAGCGTCGACAGTGTTCGCTTTTTCCCGCCCAGAGACCGTGGCCGGGCAGCAGGATATTCGGGCATGGACACTCCTTTGGTGTCTCGAGGAGGATGAGATGTGCCCTGCGTAGTCGCCAGGCCGCGCCGGCGGGGCCCGGCGACCCCGCAGTCAGAGCGGCTGGAACTCGCCGCGAACCGGGCTGTACTGGGAAATGTGGCCGGTGTGCACTTCGTAGAACCATCCGTAGAGCGAAATTTCTCCAGCTTCCAGCAGACCTGTGACAGCCGGGTGCATCCGCAGCGTCCCGAGCTGGTTGATGACGTGCCACTGACCTGCTTCGCGCAGCTCCGCGTCGATATCGATGACGGGAATGGGGCCGAGGTGCGGCTGACTCAGCCAGCGGCCGACCGCCGGGGCCGTGATCGTCACCGGAGACATCAAGCCCCGGACAGCGCCGCAGTGCGAGTGCCCGCAGACAACGATGTCGCGGATACCCAGCTCGAGTACGGCGAATTCGATTGTCGCGGCGACGCCGCATGGATGGTCTGGCGAGTAGGCGGGGACGATCGCGCCGGCTGTGCGCAGTTCGAACAGTTGACCTGGCTCGGCGTCGGTGATGACCGAGGGCATCACGCGGGAATCGGAACAGCTGATGAACAGAAGCTCGGGAGCTTGACCGGCGGCAAGAAGCGCGTAGGCGTTGTGGTCGTTGATGCGTGAGGCGAAGGTGCGTGCGGCCTCGATCAAGAGGTTCGAAGACATGACGGGTCCTTGCATGCATTGGCTGCGATACGGGAGAGGAGCGCGTGCCGGGGCGCCACGATCTATACGCCGCGGGTGACGGCGGGAGGCGTTTCGGCGGCACGGTGAAGCGACGAGACGAGGTGTCGCTCAGCAGCGCAGAATGCAGAGGCGGAACCGTTGCATCAGGTCGGGGGCGGCGCCGCCGGCCGGGGCGGCAGAGTCGCTGGCGCCCGTAACCAGAACGGGCGATCGGGTGCCGGACAGCACCAAATCAGCAGATGCGCGGAGACTGTCCTTGGTCTCCGGCGACGCTTCGGGACGCTGCGCGACGTCGGGCGCGAGCGGGTCATGGATGGTGGCCGGTTGCGGGGCATCAGATCCCGGGGGCGCACTCAGCTGAGCGCTGGACGGTCCGTGCTGACCAGCCCCGTGGGCGTCTTGCGGCCCCATCCCGAACAGCGTGTGCGTAAGCACGATGACGAAGGCCATGATCGTGACCGTGCTGATCGCCCATCGACGTTCGGCCACGACACCTCCGCTCGGTAACTTGGAGAAATTGAGAAGTTACTTTCAGCCGCCATTATCTCCCGATCACGGTCAACAATGGCCATTAGATGTGATCTGCGTCACCACGAAGGCCTGTTGCAAAGAACGCGATTCAGCACATGTCAGCTAGTGCCGCATCCGGACACGGCGCAGCGCCCCGGCAGCCCCCAGGGGCGACCAGCGGTTCGAGACAGCTTCGACCACTCCCGCATTCCGACGACGCCCGCCGGCAGCCACCAGCGAAGCCCTCACGTAGTACTTACTAAGCAGCATAGTAGTATGGGCCGGCCGACGCGCGACGGGACTCGGCGTGCGGGATCGCGCCATTGGCGGAGTCCGTGCAAGTCGGCGGCCAGCTTCAGGCCCAAGGCCGGGCGGCACACTGCGTCGGCATCCGGGCACCGTGGTGCCTGGATGACCAGATCCGACAGGTCGACCAAGACAGAGTCCAGGAGGTACTGATCGAGGTCCGCCATCGCCCGCAGTGGTACTTCACCCCGATTGGCCGAGCATCACGGTTGCCGTAGCAACCCGTTGGGACGACGGTCGCTCGGTCCATCGTCCTGCGGCTGAGTAGTTCACCCTTCATGGCAGTGCGAGCATCCGGAGAATGTCGAAGCTATGACCAGCAGGAAGAAGACAGGCAAACGCGCGAGCGCCGTCAAGGCGGCACGTAGCGCATCGGTGGTCGGCAAGAGAGGTGTCCCATGGCTGACCATCCTCTCGGTCGCCGGGATTGTCGCGCTGGCCGCCGCCGTCGGCGGGTATTACTTCGTCAAGACTTCCGGGAAACGTGAGCAGGCAGCCAGGGACGACGCCGCCGCATTGTTCGCGCCATCACCGAGCAATCCAGACCCCTCGGGCAAGATCGACGGTGTCTTCAAAGGAAACTACGCCGGCCGCGCGCACCTACAACCGACCGAGCGCGTCAAGTATGACAAGGCGCCGCCGGTCGGCGGGCCCCACGACGGGACGTGGGCATCGTGCACTGGCATCGTCTATCCCAATGCTGTACGCACCGAGAACATGGTGCACTCACTCGAACACGGTGCCGTCTGGATCGCATACAACCCTGCCCAGATCAGCGGCGACGCCCTCGGCAAACTCAAGGCCAGGGTGGAGGGCAAGCCGTACTCGATGATGTCGCCGTACCCGGGTCTGGACAAGCCCATCTCGTTGCAGTCCTGGGGGCATCAGCTGAAACTAGACTCCGCCGACGACCTGCGGATTGATCAGTTCATCGTCGCCCTGCGGCAGAACTCCAACGGTGTCTATCCCGAAGTCGGCGCGACCTGTGACTCGGTGGGACCGGAAAGTCTTCCACCATTCGACCCCACGCCACCTGGCCCGGATGCAAAGTCGATGGACTACAAAGGTTCCACCGGGGCAGCGCAGGACCCCATGCCGGCCGGGCAACCACAGCTCACTCCGACCCCAGGAAGCTGAGACAAGATGACCACGACCTACGACGGCGGGCAGAGCACCACGTCGTCCGATGACGTTCACGGCAACTCGGGCTCAAAGTGGGTACGACGAGCTCGCATCGGAATCGTCGCAGCCCTTCTCGTCGTGTTCGGAATCGTTGTCGGCAACTCCGCCGCCGACCCCCTTGAGCAGCAGGAGGCCATACCCGGCGCCGATTCGGTTGAGGTGGGGTTCGCTCAAGATATGTCCGTGCACCATCTTCAAGCGGTGAGCATGGCCAACTGGGCGCGTGAACGCTCGACTGACCCGCAGCTGCGTCAGCTCGCCTTCGACATCGCCAGTGGCCAGACCGAGCAAGTCGGGCGAATGAAAGGCTGGCTGATGCTCTGGGACCAGCCCGAGCAGGCCATTGGTCCGCCCATGGCGTGGATGGCAAGGGCAAGCGACGGCGCGATGTCCATGTCGATGGCTCCCAGCTCCGCGGGCCCCTCCTTGCCTGGGATGGCGACGCCAGCTGAGATGGCGAAACTCCGGTCCCTGACGGGCCGTGAACTTGATGTGTATTTCCTTCAGCTCATGCTGCGTCATCACGAGGGCGGGTCCTCGATGGCACGCTACGCCAAAGACAATGCCACGTCGCCGCCCGTCCTCGCGTTGGCGCAGAGCATCCTGGTCTCGCAAAGTACGGAGATGACCGTGATCGGACAAATGCTCTCGGCCCGCAATGCTCGCCCCCTACCGTAGTCGCCGCACGTCCCCGCATCGAGGAGGCCGATCCCGGGACGGTCCTGCAGGGCACCGCGCTTTGCTGCAGATTCAGCATGACTGTTCGTCCGATCGATGGGCCACCACTAGATATGCAGTACCCAGCCATCGGCACGGCCCACGGCTCACCGTTTTCTCCGGCTGTTGCATCCAGCGACGCCACCTCTGCCATACCCACTTGTCCAGAGGTGGTAAAAATACAGTCAGATCATAATGAACGGTGTCCTCGACCCGAAGACCAGCATCGGCCATCTTTCTACGAAGCGATCCCGCGGTGACAGCACGGATGCCAGTTCTCGGCGCACCGTGTCGGCGCCCGGTTCTGATTCCCATCCGCCCTTCCACCCAACCGAGGAGCCGAAGGATCGGCCAGTACACCACCCACTCGAATAAGCGATAGACGCTAAGCGGATTCAGCATCGTGACCACAACAAGACCGCCTGGGCGCACGATACGAGAGAACTCACGGAGCGCAGCCTCGATGTCGCAATACTCCAAGACCCCCATGGCCGTGACCACGTCAAAGCTCGCATCAGCGAACGGAGTGTCATCGGCCTGGCCAACGCAGAGCCGGACGTCGTCACCGACACCGAATCGGTCCGCTGCTTCCGCCACCATCGCGGACGACTGGTCTATTCCGGAGATCCGGAGCTCGTCCCCTCGCTCGTCGAGCAAGCTTCGGAGGAACATACCGGGACCACAGCCGACGTCGACCAGGTTCCCGCGCGAAACTTGACGCAGAGCCGTCAGCATCACATGGATTCGCGAAGCAAAATACCGAGCTGGCGCCTCAACACCTTGATACGAGCTCGCATAGCCGTGTGCCGAATTTTCCGCGTTGAACTGAGCACGCACGAGTTCGTCACGACGGCTGAGTCGTCGTCGAGCAGCGACACCTCCGCACGCCGCAGATTCATGTTCTCGACCCAAAGGTTCCTCGACCTGGCTCACGCCAACACCTCTCGACATCAGGGACGGCCAAGGCGCCCAACCCATGAACTAGGCGCGATAGTAGAGCTAGTGCAGTCGGCTGGCGAGGGTCGATTGGCGGAACCTTCAGAATTTAGACCTTATGGCGCAGTCGCCCATAGTCGTGACACATGTCAAACAAGTCGCACAGCCTTTTTATGCACAAAAAGGACATTTCGTCGATTGCGGAGCGAAGAGGCGATAGAATCGAAAATTTTCAACCAAGTGCACTAAACGACCTCGCGTGACGCAGATGACTTAGCGTTATTTCGCGGCGACTAAACCGGAGCAAGCGCCGAGCCAGTCTGCACAAGCCCGCGCCCTCGGCTTCGACGTCCGACTGCCTGAAGGACCGTCGGAACTGCCGACATAGCCGGCGAACTCACTCCCTCGCGCGGCCGGTCTCATCCGGCCACGACGATGTCTCGCCCTGTCCAGCCCTGGTGACCGCCCACAGATGATGGTACCGACATGTCCTGCGCGAAGCCGACCTCCACAGCGGATTGTCAGCCGTGGCCGCGACGATTACTCGTCGATCGAACGTACCGATCCGGCGACGACAATGGCGACGTCGACGCCCGGTCCCGCCCCAACCGAACTGGTACCGGAGTCTCGTGCCATCGTCCCCGGATCTCGTCGAGTGACACTGAGTCGGAGAGCGACGCGTTGACCCTCCCCCGATGCATCTACGCTAACAATCGTTGATATGTTCGAGCTGTCTGCGCATCGATGGTCTTGCGGGAGCACGCAGTGATGACGTCCTTTGCCCACGGGTCGGCAACGCCGACTGCGCCGGCTCGGGGCGATGCGCTACTGCCGATCGTCGCACTCGGCCAGAACTACGTGCGGCCATCTCGACACACTCCATTCCAGCAGCCGGCGACCCGACATGAGCGTTGATCGCCCCTGCCGCTCAGCAGCGGTACCCGCAGCCGCGCACGATGCGAAACTCTCACCCCTGGGCCGGCCGGCGCAACACCCCGGCGATACATACCTCGCCCGAGCAGCCGCCGCACTGGTGCTCATCGTGGGTGTCATCCTGCTGCAGATCGGACTGTGCCAACACGACACGACGGCGTCGCTGTGCTGTTCCTCGACTGAGATGTCGATTTCGGGATCTGCGCCGGATCAGGCTGTCTACGCGAGTGCGTCCGATGTCGCCGCCACAGCCGACGTGACGGTGCTGCGCGCGATCGACTCACCGCCCGGCAGCACGACCGGCGGCACAGTGGCCGAGGTGTGCTTGATCATCTTACTCGGTGTCCTGCTGACCAAACTGCTCCTCGAGCCTCCCGCGCTGGTCGTCTACCTTCGCTCCCCGGCAAGATCTGCGCCGCATACGGCGGCGGTCGCAGTACTGTCCGTCCGACTCGAGCAACTCTGCGTGTCGCGGACGTAGCCGGACCTCGGTCCGCCGTACCCGCGTGCCCAGGCATCGGCACGCCTTCCGTGTACCGCGTGGGCGCGGTACAGCGATCGATCCGATATTCCTCTATCGCCGGAGAAAACCGTGAACCGCTCGTGCGTTCTCGCGCGCCCGAAACCGTCAACGTCCTCGACCAAGCGAACCCCCACGTCCCGCACAGTCGCGATCGGAGCCCTCCTCGCCCTGGCACTGTCCGGATGCAGTTCGGGCACCGACGCGGTGTCGGTGGGCAGTACCTACGAGTTCGTCTCCCCGGGCGGGCAGACCATGATTTTCTACGACCCTCCCGCGCAGCGCGGCACCGTGCGGGAACTGTCCGGTGAGGACCTCATGGCACCCGGCCGTGATCTGAAACTCTCGTCCTTCCGCGACCAGGTCGTCGTGCTGAACCTGTGGGGCTCCTGGTGCGCCCCATGCCGGGCGGAAACCCATGCCCTGGAGGCGGTGTACACCGCGACCCGGAGCCGAGGCGTGCAGTTCCTCGGCGTCAATGTCCGCGATGAGCGGACTGCTGCACAGGATTTCGTCACCAACTTCCAGGTGAGCTATCCCTCGATCTACGATCCGTCGGGCCGGGCCCTGCTGGCCTTGAACGGTTTTCCCCGGTCGGTCGTGCCGTCCACGATCGTGCTGGACCGCCGGCAACGCGTTGCGGCGGTCTTCCTTATCTCGGTCGGGGCTCAAGACCTGCAACCTGTCGTTGAGCGCATCGCCGCCGAGCCACGCCAAGGCGGTGGCGCGTGAACCTCACCGAGCTCGCTACCTCCGGCCCACTGCTGGTGGCCGCGCTCGTCGCGATGCTCGCCGGCACGATCTCCTTCGCCTCACCGTGTTCCATCCCGCTGGTGCCCGGATATCTCGCCTACCTGGCCGGTCTCGTCGGAGCAGAAGCACCGGACACCGCCGCCGCGAGCTCAGGCGCCGCGCGGCGGCGCGACCGCTGGCGGGTCGCCGGCGCCGCGTTGTTGTTCGTGCTGGGCTTCACCGTCGTCTTCGGCGCCGCCGTGGTGAGCTTCCTCGGCGTCTCGGATCTGTTGCTGGCTAACGAAGTGCTGCTGCAGCGTATCGGCGGGGTGGTGACCATCGTGATGGGGCTGGCCTTCCTCGGCTTGATTCCTGCCCTTCAGCGCGACGTGCGGCTGCGACACCGTCCACAGCGAGGCCTGTGGGGCGCCCCGGTGCTCGGGGCAGTCTTCGGGTTGGGCTGGACCCCGTGCCTCGGCCCCACGCTGGCCGGTGTTATCGCCCTGGCCAGCGGCACCCAGGCCGGTCCGGTGCTGGCGCGGGGCTTGCTGCTGGTCCTGGCCTACTGCCTGGGCCTTGGGCTGCCGTTCATCCTCCTCGCGATCGGCACGCGCTGGGCGGTGGTCACCGCCGGGTGGCTGCGCCGACACGCCCGCGCCGTCCAGATCACTGGTGGCGTCCTGCTGCTGGCCGTCGGCGTCCTGCTCGTGACCGGCCTGTGGGCCGACCTGGTCGCTCTCCTGCGCGCCCCCATCGCCGGATTCAGCACATCCATCTGAACTACCTCAACGACCGAACTCGGAGACAAGCATGACACGCAACGCGAAGATCTCTCTGACGGCGATCGGGCTCGTAGCCGCCGTCGTCGTGACTCTCGCCCTCCTGACCCGGCCGGCGACCCCGGACAGCCCCGCCCAAGCCGTGCAGCCGGACAGCTCACCCGTGGCGCCCACATCGCTGCTGATCCGGCCCGACAGCCACCGGCTCTCCACCGCCGCCGACGGAAAGGTGACGGTTGTGGAGTTCCTCGACCTGGAATGCGAGGCGTGTGGCGCCGCGTTCCCCGGTGTCGAGAAGCTGCGCGCCGAGTTCCAGGGACGGGTGACGTTCGTCATCCGGTACTTCCCGGTTCCCAGCCATCACAACGCCGAACTGGCGGCCAGGTCGGTCGAGGCTGCGGGACGGCAAGGGAAGCTGGAAGCGATGTACCGCACGATGTACGAAAACCAGCCGAAATGGGGTGACCAGAATGTTTCCCACCGCGAAACGTTCTTCGGGTTCGCCCGCCAGCTCGGTCTCGACCTTCCCACCTTCGAGAAAGACCTCGACGCCCCCGCCACCGCGGCTCGCGTCGCGCGCGATCGCGCGGACGGGACTGCCCTGGGTGTGCGCGGTACGCCGACGTTCTTCATCAACGGTCGCCGGTTCGACAGTCCCCCGACCTACGAGGCCCTCGAAGCTGCACTTGATGCGGAATTCGCCCGGTGAGGACCATGATGGATGTCCCCTTCACAACGCGGGTGCTGCCGTGGCTGCTGACATCCGGCGGGCTGATCGGGCTGGCAGCCGCGGTGATCCTGACCCTCGAGAGACTGGCGTCGCTCGCCGATCCTGCCTATGTCCCGTCGTGCAGCATCAATCCGGTCCTCAGCTGCGGCTCGGTGATGCGCACCGCTCAAGCGTCGATCTTCGGTTTTCCGAATTCGCTGCTGGGGATCGGCGGGTTCGCGGTCGCAGTCACTGTCGGCGTGGTGTTGCTCGCCGGGAGCGAACTGCCGCGGTGGTTCTGGCTCGGCCTGCAGGCCGGCGTCACCGCCAGCGTGGCACTGGTGCACTGGCTCATCTATCAGAGCCTGTACGTCATCGGCGCACTATGCCCGTACTGCATGATCGTGTGGGCCGTCACGATCCCAATCTTCTGGTACACGACCATCCGCAATCTCAGAACCGGTCAACTGCGGGTGCCACGGCAGGTTCGCGCGGTGGCCGGTGACTTCCACGGCGTGGTGCTCACCGTGTGGTATCTGCTGATCGTCATGCTGGTGCTACAGGCCTTCTGGTCGTTCTGGCTCACCCTGGCCACATGATCTTCGAGCGGAGCGGATGCATCGAGCGGCCCGCTCGCGGGCCGGACAAGTTCACGTCAAGGTCGGCATCACCACGATGAGCCCGAGTGGCAGCGACCCCGCTCACCACCATTGCCTCAACATATCAACGGGCGTTAGGGTGAAAAGGTGAGTGACGACAGCTGTGAACTGCTCTGCCTGGATCTCGACCACGCCGAAGCCCTGCGGGTCGCGCTCCCGCCGGATGAGGTGCTGCTGGCCCGCGCCGAGGTGATGCGCGCCCTCGGGGACCCGACGCGGCTGCGCATCGCGCACGCATTGGCCGTGGGTGACGAGCTGTGCGTATGCGACCTGGCATGGATCGTCGGCTCCTCGCAGGGCCTGGTGTCCCACCACCTGCGCCAGCTGCGCTCGGCCGGGCTGGTGACCTCACGCCGTGACGGGAAGCTGGTCATGTACCGCCTCACCGAGACCGGACAGCGCGTCCTGGCGACGGTCGGAAACCAGGCAACGGAGGTGGACCCGGTATGAGCGACCTGTGCTGCGGCCCGGACGACGACCACACCGAACCCCACACGACGGCGGAGCCAGAAACGCAGCAGCGCATCTGGCAGATCCCCGAAATCCGGCTAGCCGGCGTCGCCGGCGTGCTGCTGCTCGGCGGGTTCATCGCCGGCTGGCTGGGCTGGCCCCCGGGCAAGACAGGACTGCACCTGGCCGCCGCGGCGGTCGGCGGCTGGACCTTCGTGCCCGGCACGCTACGGGCACTGGCCAAGCAACGCATCGGCGTCGGCACCCTGATGACGATCGCGCTGATCGGGGCACTGCTGCTCGGCCAGTTCGCCGAGGCGGCGATGCTGGCGTTCCTGTTCTCCATCAGCGAGGCACTGGAGGACTACTCCCTCTCCCGCACCCAGCGCGGCCTGCGGGCCCTGCTCGCCCTCGTCCCGGACACGGTCCGGGTCCTGCGCGGCGAGAACGAGACGACGATCCCGCCGTCGCAGCTGCGCATCGGCGACCGGATGCTCGCCCGAGCCGGGGAACGGATCGCCAGCGACGGCATCGTCGTCTCCGGAAGGTCCGCGGTGGACACCTCCGCGATCACCGGCGAATCCGTGCCGCTCGAGACCGGCCCCGGGCACACCGTCTATGCGGGAGCGATCAACGGCACCGGCGTGCTCACCATCGAGACGACCGCCACGGTCGCGGACAACTCCCTGGCCAAAGTCGTGCGCGTCGTCGAAGACGCGCAACGCCGCAAGGGTGACCGGCAGCGCCTGGCCGACCGGATCGCCCGGCCGCTGGTGCCCTCGGTGATGGTGCTGGCCGTGCTGGTCGGCGGCATTGGCGCCCTGTTCGGCGACCCGGTGACCTGGCTGGAACGAGCGCTGGTCGTGCTCGTCGCGGCGGCCCCCTGCGCCATGGCCATCTCGGTGCCGGTGACCGTCATCGCCGCCGTCGGCGCGGCCAGCCGCAACGGCGTGCTCGTCAAAGGCGGCGCCGCCCTGGAAACCCTCGGCACGGTACGGACCGTCGCGCTGGACAAGACCGGCACCCTGACCCGCAACCGCCCGGTCGTCACCGAGATCGTCCCCGCCGACGGCGTGAGCACCGACCGTGTCCTGCAGGTCGCCGCCGCGCTCGAGGCACGCAGCGAACACCCGCTGGCCGCAGCGATCCTCGCCGCCGCCAGCGCACCGGTACCGGCCGAGTCCGTCGAAACCGTCCCGGGAGCCGGGCTGGAAGGCGTCGTCGCCGCGGCACCGGCACGGCTGGGCAAGCCGAGCTGGATCGGACCCGGCCCGCTAGCCGCGGAAGTGACCCGCCTGGAAGAGAGCGGCACGACGGTCGCCCTGGTCGAGCACAACGGTATCCTGCTCGGGCTGATCGGGATCAGGGACGAACTGAGGCCCGAAGCGGCCGAGGTCGTCACCGAACTGCGCGCGGCCGGTGTCGAGGTGGCCATGCTGACCGGCGACAACGCCCGCACCGCCGCCACCCTCGCCGGGCAGGCCGGGATCGAGCTGGTGCACGCCGAGCTCAAGCCGACCGACAAAGCCGACCTCGTGCAGACCCTGCGCACCCGACGCGGAGCGGTCGCGATGGTCGGCGACGGCGTCAACGACGCCCCCGCCCTGGCCACCGCCGACGTCGGCATCGCGATGGGCGCGATGGGCAGCGACGTGGCCATCGAAACCGCCGACGTCGCCCTGATGGGCTCCGATCTGCGGCACCTGCCCCAGGCACTGCGGCACGCCCGCCGCGCACGCGGAATCATGCTGCAGAACATCGGCCTGTCCGCCGCGATCGTGCTGACCCTCGTACCCCTGGCCGCGTTCGGCGCGCTGAGCCTGGCGACGGTGGTTTTCGTGCACGAAATGGCCGAAGTCTTCGTCATCGGTAACGGTGTCCGCGCCGGGCGGCTGCGCCCGCTACGTGGCGAGTCGAAGCCGGAACCCGTCGCCGTGCAAGGAACTCCGGCCGCCACACCCATGGAAGGTGGCTGCGCCTGTTGCGCACCGGAAAGAGCCTCAGCCCCAGCTCAGCCGCAGATGCTAACGCTCACACCCACGAGGTTGGACGAGGTCCACAAGCCTGGTCGGAGTTGATCGAACAGCCGGTGCGCCAACCCCACTGAACTCGGGAGGTAGCAGCCGTTTCTCTTCAACTCGACTCGCGCCTCGATAGGCCCGCGCAGCGCGCCGACACACCGTTGTCAACGACGAGGCTGGCTCCAACTGGCCCCTGCGAGCCGCGGCTACCAGGGGCCAGGATCGAAGTCCCTCCTGTGCGAGCGGGTAGGGAAGTCCGTCGAGTCACGCGATTCGTTCGAGGCGGTGGCCTAATCGGTGTCGTTTTGTGGCCAAATAGGACCGGTTGTGGTCGTTGGGTTCCGTTTCGAGGGCGAGGCGATCGGAGACCGTCACGCCGCCGTCGGCGAGGGCGCGGCACTTGTCCGGGTTGTTGGTCAGCAGCCGGACCGACGCGATCCCGAGGTCGGTCAGGATGGCGGCCGCCGCGCTGTAGTCGCGGTCGTCGACCGGCAGGCCCAGCGCCACGTTGGCCTCCAGGGTGTCCAGACCCTCGCGTTGCTGGAGCTCGTACGCCCGCAGCTTCTGCCCGAGCCCGATCCCACGGCCCTCGTGCCCGCGCATGTAGACGACGACGCCGCGGCCCTCGGCGGCGATCGCCTCCATCGCCGTGCGCAGCTGGTCGCCGCAGTCGCAGCGCAGTGAACCGAGGAGGTCGCCGGTGAGGCACTCGCTGTGCAGGCGGACCAGGAGGTCGCTCGCTCCCGTGGTTTCGCCCATCGCCAGCACCACGTGCTCGACGTCGCCCTGCCGGTAGGTGAGCGTCCGGAACGTGCCGAGGTCGGTGGGGATCGACGCTTCGCCGGTCTTCTCCACGCCGGCGTCCAGCCAGGCGACGAGGTCGGCGATGGAGATCATCGGGATGCCGTGCCGCGCGGCGAACCGCCGCAGCTCCGGTCCGCGCATCATCTGACGGCGATCGGGCGTGACGATCTCGCAGAGCAGCGCGGCGCCGCTCAGGCCGGCGAGGCGGCACAGCTCCACGCCGGCCTCGGTGTGGCCGGGGCGTTCCCGCACGCCGCCCGGTTTGGCCAGGAGCGGCATCACGTGCCCGGGCCGCGCGAGGTCGGCCGGCGCGAGGAGCGGGTCGGCCAGGGCGCGGGTCGTCCTCGCCCGGTCCTGCGCGCTGATGCCCGTGGTCGTCTCGTGCCGGTAGTCGACGCTGACCAGGAACGCCGTGCGATGGCTCTCGGTGTTGTCGGTGACCATCAAGTCGAGCCCCAGCGCGGCGGCGCGCTGCTCGTCGATCGAGACGCACAGGAAGCCGGAGGTGTGCTCGAGGAAGAAGGCGACGTCGTCGGTGGTCGCGTACTCCGCGGCCATGATCAGGTCGCCCTCGTTCTCGCGGTCCTCGTCGTCGACGACGAGGACCTTCCCGCCCGCGGCGAGCGTGGCCACGGCTTGGGCAATGTCCGACGAAGGCATGGGCCCCTCCTCCAGCGTGTCGCGTTCATCTAGTGAACGAATCATCCATCAAATGGTGACAGTGGTCGACCCGATCGTCAAGGGAACCACGGGGAATCCCCGTTGCGACACAGGCGAAATTGATCAACAAATCCACATCCGTTGACCTGTTGACGTGACAGCAGACTCAGTCCTACAGTCCTCGGCATCCACTAAGTGGTCGTTGTGATCACTAGATGAACGCGAAGGGATGGGCCATGACGAAGCAGATGAAGGTGTTCGCGTTCGACTTCAGCGGTCCCGCACACCTTTCCGCCGGCCTGTGGCGCCACCCGCGGGACCGCAGCGCGCAGTACAAGGACATCCACGCGTGGATGGCCTACGCCAAGAAGCTCGAGGACGCCTGCTTCGACGGGATGTTCTTCGCCGACAACGACGGCTACCACGAGAAGTACCAAGACAGCGTCGACGGTGCCCTGCGCGACGCCGCACAGTTCCCGGCCAACGACCCGGCCTACCTCGTCCCCGCGCTGGCAGCCGCGACGAAGCACCTCGGCTTCGGTATCACGACGTCGACGGCCTACACCCCGCCCTACGCCGTGGCCCGGAAGTTCGCCACCCTCGACCACCTCACCGGCGGCCGCGTCGGCTGGAACGTCGTAACGTCCTATTCGGACTCGGCCGCCCGCAACCTCGGCAACGGAACCCAGCTGGCGCACGACGCGCGCTACGACCGGGCCGGGGAGTTCATCGACGTCGCGCTGAAGCTCTGGGAAGGGTCCTGGGACAACGACGCCGTCGTCCGCGACACGGAGTCGGGCACCTACGTCGACCCGTCACGGGTCCACGAAGTCAAGCACCACGGCGAGCACTTCACCGTCGACGGCATCTTCGTCTGCGAACCCTCGCCCCAGCGCACCCCGGTGATCTTCCAGGCCGGTGGCTCACCCAAGGGCGTCGCTCTCGCCGCCGCGACCGCCGAAGCGGTCTTCATGAACTCCATGTCGAAGCCCGGTTTGAAGAAGCAGGTCGACACCCTGCGCGCGAAGGCCGCCGAGGCGGGCCGGGATCCGGAGCACATCGCCGTGCTGCAGATGGTCACGGTGATCTCGGCGCCCACAGACGAGGAAGCATGGCGCAAGTACCAGGAGTACCTGGGCCTGGTCTCCTACGACGGCGCGATGGCCCGGTACAGCGGCTGGACCGGGCTGGACATGGCCCAGTTCGACCCGGACCGCCCCCTCGAAGACGTCAAGACCAACGCCGGCCAGACCATGATCGACGTCTTCACGAAGCTGGACCCCGGCAAGAAGTGGACGCCGCGCGACATCGCCCGGGAAATCGGCATCGGCGGCACTTCACCGGTCATCGTCGGCAGCCCTCGGACCGTCGCCGACGAGCTCGTCTCCTGGCTGGACGAGACCGGCGTCGACGGCTTCAACATCGCCCACGCCGCCAAGTTCGCCGACATCGAGGACTTCGCGCAGTACGTCGTCCCCGAACTGCAGGCCCGCGGCGTGATGCGGACGTCGTACGAAGGCACCACCTTGCGCGAGAACCTCTTCGGCGCCGGGCAGCCGCGCCTGGCCGCCGACCACCCCGGCACCGCCTACGGCCGCTCGCTCGTTTCCCAGGCCCAGTAAGGAGGACGCGTCGATGTCCGTCGTCGTCACCACGCTGAACCCCGCCGTCGAACCGGTGACGCAGCGCCAAGTCTTCGGCGCGCTGCCCACCGGCGTCACGGCCATCACCGGCCTCACCGCGCACGGCGCGCCCCGCGGATTCGTCGTCGGCACGTTCCAGTCCCTGTCGCTCGATCCGCCACTGGTCACCTTCTGCGTCGACAAGAGCTCCAGCACCTGGCCTACGCTGCGGTCTCTGGGCCGCTTCACCGCGAACATCCTTTCCACGGAACAGCTTCCGGTCTGCCGCGCGCTATCCCGCAAGGGAGACGAGAAGTTCCTGGGCATCGACTACGAGGAAAGCCTGCTGGGCACGCCTCGCATCGCCGGCGCCACCGCCTGGATCGACTGCGAAGTCATCTCCGAAGTCGTGGCGGGCGACCACTTCGTCATCATCGGCTCGATCAAGGCGATCACCCCCGGCACCGGCGAGGCCCTGATGTTCCGCGGCGGCCAGTTCGGCGAGTTCATCCCCGGAGGAAAGTCATGACCACGATGCTGGACCGCGTCACCGACGCGTGGATCAAAGCCTGGGGCGACGGTGACACCGCCTCGTTCGAGGCGCTCACCAGCGAGGGCTACGTACGCCACTCGAAGTCCGGTGAGGAGCACCTGCCGGACGTCCTGCGCAACATCGAGGACCAGCACGCCGCCTTCAGCGCGTTCGGCATCCGGATCCTCACCGCCATCGAAGACGACAACCTCGTCGCGATCCACTGGGAGAGCACGGGCACCCACACCGGGGAGTTCATGGGTGTGCCGCCGACCGGCCGCACGGTCACCGTCTCCGGCGCCTCCTTCATCCGCTACCGCGACGGGAAGATCACCAGCGAGTCCGTCGTCTGGGACCCGCGGGAACTGCTGTCCGCGGTCGGGATCTGGCACCTCGGCCACCACCACGTCTGAAAGGAACATCGTGGCGATCGACATCGGCGAGACCGCGGAACGGCTCATCGCCGCCCAGGACGCCCGCTCCCCCGTCGACCAGCTGCTCGACGAAGCGGACCACCCCACGAAGGCCGACGCCTTCCGCGTCGCACAGGAAGTCGTGCGGCGGCGGGTCGCGGCCGGGGACGCCGTCGCCGGTTTCAAGCTCGGCAACATCGCCAAGGCGATGCAGACCAAGTTCGGTGTGGACGAACCCGACTACGGCTACCTGCTGGCGAGCCAGTTCCGCCCGGAGAACCTGCGCATCGACGAGAAGGAGTTCATCGAGCCGTTCGTGGAGGTGGAACCGGCGTTCGTGCTGAAGAAGAACGTCGGCGGCGCGCACGTAACGGCCGTCGACATCATCGCCGCCACCGACTTCGTCGTCCCCGCCTTGGAAATCATCGACTCCCGGGTGCTCGGCTGGAACATCAGCATCTACGACACCCTCGCCGACGGCGGCTCCTGCGGCGCCGTGGTCGTCGGCGGCAGCCCGCGCAAGCTCTCCGAGGTCAACCTCGCCGACACGCCCGGGGAGGTGCGCTTCGACGACGAGGTGAAAGCCACCGGCAACACCAACGCCGCCTACGGCAACCCCATCGGCGCGCTCGCCTGGCTGTGCCGCCGCGTTTCCGAGTACGACGTCGGGCTCCAGGCCGGGCAGCTCATCCTGCCGGGCAGCATCCTGGCCGCGGAGAAGCTGGTCCCGGGGCACCGGATCACCGGCAGCTTCGCGGGATGGGGGGAGGTGAGCTTCGACTACGGGTCCGTAAAGTAGCTCTCCGTGAGGGCAGGCCCAGCCTGCCCCGGGAAGGAGCTGCAGGTGCCCCCGAACGAACCGGAAAGCACCAGTTCGGTGCCCTCGAACCGGTCGGTCGTCCGGGCCGTCCGGATCCTGCGGGCCCTGGGCTCCGGCCCGGCGGCGATGACCGTCACGGAGGTCGCCCAGAAGATCGGCCTCCCCCGCGCCACCACGTTCCGGCTCCTCCTCACCCTGGAGGACGAAGGGTTCGTGGATCGCCAGGACACGCTCTACACCCTGGGCTGGGACCTCGCCCGGCTCGCCGGCGGGATCGACCCCGCCGCCGGGATGGTCCCGCGGGTCTCCGGGGTCATCGACGAACTCGCCGAGGAGATCGGGGAAACCGTCACCCTGTCCGTCCGGCGTGGACGCTACGACCTGGACCTCGTCGCCCAGGCCAACCCGCGCCGGGTGGGCATGGCGATGTCCGACATGCACGGCATGAAGTGGCCGCTGCACGCGTCGGCCACCGGGAAGCTCCTGCTCGCCGAACTGCCCGACGGCGAGATCGAGGCCGCGACGAGCGGGGACCTCGACAAGCTGACCAAACGCACCATCACCGGCTACCCAGAACTCAAAACCGACCTGGCCCGGACGAGAGAACGCGGGTGGTCCCTCACGGACGAGGAACTCGAGGACGGCATCGTCTCCGTCGCCGTCCCGATCCGCGACACCGCCGGCAGCCTGCTGGCCGCCCTCACGTTCGTGGGCCCGGTCTACCGCATCGACAACGACAAACGCGCCGAACTGACCCACCGCCTCCTCGCCGGGGCGAACCGGGTCCAGCAGCACCTGAACACCACGCCCGCCGACGACTGACGCGGGGCGTCCGTGGTGTCCGGGTGGACACCACGGAAGGACACCCCGATGCACCCCCAGACCCCGCTCGCCGCGGTCGACCCGCTGCTGGGCCGGACGCACGCCGCCCACCGCGGCTGGGCCCGCACGCCGGGCGCGGCCCGGGCGGACGTCCTCGTCGCGGTCGGCGACGCTTTGGAGGCCGCCGCCCCGGAGCTGGTCCCCCTTGCCCAGGCCGAGACGAACCTCCCCGAAGGCCGCCTGCGCGGCGAACTGACGCGCACCGCCTTCCAGCTCCGCCTCTTCGCCGACCTCATCCGCGGCGGCGCCCACCTCGACGCCCGCGTCGACCACGCCGATCCCGACTGGCCGATGGGCGCACCGCGTCCGGACCTGCGCCGCTCGCTGCGCCCGATCGGGCCGGTGCTCGTCTACGCGGCCAGCAATTTCCCCTTCGCCTTCTCGGTCGCCGGCGGCGACACCGCGTCGGCGCTGGCCGCGGGCAACGCCGTCGTCGTCAAGGCGCACCCCGGGCACCCCCGGCTGTCCGACGCGACCGCCTCGGTCGTGCGCTCGGCACTCGGCGACCCCGACCTGCTGCAGGTGATCCACGGCCGTGAGCCGGGCATCGCTGCACTGCGCGACCCGCGGATCAAGGCCGCCGGGTTCACCGGATCCATCACCGGCGGCCGCGCCCTCCTGGACATCGCGACCTCGCGGCCCGACCCCATCCCGTTCTACGGCGAACTGGGCAGCAACAACCCCGTGTTCGTCACCCAGCGCGCCGCCCGCGAGCGCGGCGACGAGATCGCCGCCGGGTTCATCGCGTCCTTCACCCAGAACGCCGGTCAGTTCTGCACCAAGCCCGGCACGCTCTTCGTCCCGGCCGGCTCGGGACTGGCCCGGGCGCTGGCGGCGGCCTCGCTGCCCGCGGCCGAGCCGATGCTGAACGAGGCCATCGAGTCGGCGTTCCGCAAGACCCTCGAAGAGCGCGAAAGCCACAGCGCCGTCGAGGTGCTGGCCCGCGGCGACGGGTCGCCGGCGCCGACGCTGCTGCGGACCCACATCAAGCAGCTCCTGGCCGACCCGGCTGCGCTCGAAGAGGAGTGTTTCGGCCCGACCGCCCTGGTCGTGGAGTACGACGACGAAGAGCAGCTGGTGGAGGCGGCCCGCACCTTTGCGGGCCAGCTCACCGCCACCTTGCAGGCCGAAGAGTCCTGCGACGTCGCCGAACTCGCCGACGAGCTGGCCAAGCGCGCCGGCCGGGTGCTGTTCAACCAGTGGCCCACCGGCGTCTCGGTCACCTACGCGCAGCAGCACGGCGGGCCGTACCCGGCCACCACCGCGCCCGGCACCACCTCGGTCGGCACGGCCGCCATCGAGCGCTTCCTGCGTCCGGTCGCCTACCAGAACTTCCCGCAGCACCTCCTGCCGCCCGAGCTGCGGGACGGGACCCGGTGAGCGTCGTGATCGAGGGCGTCGTCGAGCACGGCGACGCCCGCGGGCGCCTGCTGGGCTTCCCGACCGCCAACCTGCGCCTGCCGGGCGGCCCCGAGCACGACGGGGTGTGGACGGCGCGGGTGCTCGTGCCCGGCGAGGGCAGCTGGCCGGCGACCGTCTCGGTCGGCACCCGCCCCACCTACTACGACACCGGCGCCGTCCGCCTCGCCGAGGCCCACCTCCTCGGCTTCGACGGCGATCTCTACGAACGCACCATCCGGGTGGAGCTCCTCCACCGGCTCCGCGGACAGGTCACCTGCGCCTCGTCGGCGGAACTCGTCGCGCTGATCCGCGACGACGTCGCCCGCACGCGCGCACAGCTGATCGAGCCAGCCCACAACTAGAAGGACCAGCGATGTCCGATTCTCAAAGGCGAGAGCACACCACCCGGCGGATCCGCGAGGAGGACTGCGTCGTCGTCGACAAGCGGGCCCTGCTGCGGGCCCAGCTCGGCGCCGGGGTGGGCAACTTCATCGAGTGGTACGACGTCGGCGTCTACGGCTACCTCGCGGTCACCCTGACCAAGGTGTTCACCGCCGGCATGGACGAGAAGCTCGGCCTGCTCGCGACCCTGTTCGGGTTCGCCGTGTCCTTCCTGGTCCGGCCCATCGGCGGAATGATCCTCGGCCCGCTGGGCGACAAGATCGGCCGACGCAAGGTCATGCTCTTCACCATCGCGCTGATGGCGGTCGCGACCACGCTGATCGGCGCGCTGCCGAGCGCGGCGGCGATAGGCCCGTGGGCGCTGATCCTGCTCTACCTGCTGCGCATGTGCCAGGGCTTCTCCACCGGTGGCGAGTACTCGGGCGCGCTGACCTACGTCGCCGAGTTCTCCCCGGACAAGAGCCGCGGGTTCCACACTTCGATCCTCAACAGCGGCTCCCAGCTCGGCTTCGCCGCGGGTGCCGGGGTCGTCGCGGCGACCACGGCCATCGTCGGGGGTCAGTCCGCGATGGTCGCCGGCGGCTGGCGGATCCCGTTCCTCCTGGCGCTGGTCCTCGGCGCGGTCGCGATGCTGCTGCGCAGCCGGATCGAAGAGTCCCCGAGCTTCGTGGCCACCCGCGCCAAGGTCGAGCACCAGCAGGTCAACCCGATCTTCGTCCGCCACAACCTGCCCGGCATCCTCAAGCTCTACTGGCCGCAGATCCTCATCGGGCTGGCCCTCATCGGCGCCGACGGCGCCTCGTCGTACACCCTCACCAGCTACATGCCCACCTACCTCGAAACCGAGGTCGGCAGCACCACCGTGCACACCGCGATCGCCACCGTCGGCGTGCTCATCCTGCAGGCGATCCTGCTGCCGGTCTTCGGGCGGATGTCGGACAAGCTCGGGCGCAAACCGGTCTTCCTCATGGCGGCGATCGGCAACTTGATCCTGCTGGTCCCCGCGTTCGCGCTGATGCACATCGGCACGCTGTGGTCGCTGTACCTGGCGCTGACGCTCATCATGATCCCCGGCACGCTGTTCCTCTGCATGAACGCGGCCATCATGGCCGAGCTGTACCCGACCGCCTCGCGCTACGGCGCCGTCGGCTTCACCCAGAACATCGCGGCCTCGCTGTTCGGCGGCACCGTGCCGCTGGTGTCCCAGCTGCTCGTCGAGCTGACCGGAAACCGTTACGCACCAGCGTTCTACGTCATGTTCTTCTCGGTCCTCGCGCTCGTCGCGGCCCTCTGCATGCGGGAGACCGCCGCGCGGCCCCTGCTCGGGTCGGTGCCCGTGGTGTCGAGCCCCGAAGAGGCGCGGCTGCTCGTCCGCCACCAGGACACCGACAAGCGGCTGGACACCTCGACGATGATCCTCGCACCCGTTCCGGAAGGCCAGCGCACATGATCGAGGACTTCGTGCGGCGGGTCCGCGAGCGCGAACCCCTGGTCGGCTACTGGCTGCTGGCCGACTCGCCGGTGATGACCGAGCGGCTGGCCCGGGGCGGGTACGACTACCTGTGCCTGGACCAGCAGCACGGGCTCATGGGCTACCACGGCATCCGCGACGGCCTGATGGCAATCGACGCGGGCGGCGGGCTCGGCCCGCGGCCCACGATCGGGCTCGTGCGCACCGCCGAGAACGACCCGCGGTGCATCGGCCAGGCCCTCGACGCGGGCGCGGCCGGGGTGATCGTGCCGATGATCGACAACGCCGGAGCCGCCCGCGCGGCGGTGCGGTCCGCGAAGTACCCGCCGCTGGGCCGCCGTTCGTACGGGCCGATGCGCGCCGAGCTGCGCCGCGGCCCGGACCTCGCCGTCGTCAACGACACGACGCTGGTCGCCGTGATGATCGAGACGGCGTCCGGCCTGGAGAACGTCGAGGAGATCGCAGGGGTCGATGGCGTCGACGCGCTCTACGTGGGTCCCTACGACCTCGCGCTCGCGATCGGGGACATCAAGGCTGCGCTGCACCGGATCGTGGACGCCGGGCACGCCAACGGCAAGCCCGTCGGCATCCACGCCGACGACGGCGACATGGCCGCCGAACGCCTCGCCCTCGGGTTCGACTTCGTCAGCATCGAGGGCGACCTCGTGCACCTCGAACAGATCGCCCAGTCCCATTTGGACCGCGTCCGTCCCGGAGAAAGGAATCCCCATGTATGACACCGATGTCGTGATCGTCGGCGCCGGCCTGGCCGGACTCACGACGGCCCGCGAGCTCGGCGCCGCCGGGTTGAGCGTGACCGTGCTCGAGGCCCGCGACCGCATCGGCGGCCGCCTCTACACCGACGAGCGCCTCGGCCACCACCTCGAACTCGGCGGGAACTGGCTGCACTGGGTGCAACCGCACGTCTGGTCCGAGGTGACCCGCTACGGCCTGCGCGTCGGCCGCGGCCCCAAGTCGGAGGAGACGTTCTGGATCGCCGACGGCGAGCTCGTCCACGGCGACCTGCCTGGCTTCATGGCCGTCATCGACCGCGGCATGCGAGCCCTGGTCGGGGACAGCGGAAAGCTGCTGCCGCGGCCGGACCAGATCGCCGACCAGGACGGCTTCGCCGAGGCCGACCAGCTCACGCTGCAGCAGGCGCTGGACGCCCTGGACCTCTCCCCCGCCGAGCGCGGCGCCAACGAGGCAGCGTGGGTCGGCCACTGCAACGGCCCGCTCGACCAGGTCGGCTACGCGGCCGCGGTCCGCTGGACCGCCGCGACGTCCGGCTCCTGGGAGCTGATGCACGAAGCGAGTTCGATCTACCGGCTCGAAGACGGCAACGCGGGCCTGGCCGCCGCCATCGCGGGCGACCTGGCCGGGGAGATCCGGCTGAACACGGTCGTCACTCGCGTCGAGCACGACGACACCGGCGTCACCGTGCACACCGCCGACGGCGACCGGGTGCGCGCCCGCCGCGCCGTTCTGACCCTGCCGTTGAACATCCTGCACGAGCTGGATGTCCAGCCGCCGTTGTCGCCAGGCAAGCTGGCGGCCAGCCGCACCGGCACGGCCTCTCAGGGCCTCAAGCTCTGGATCCGGGTCAAGGGCCCGATCAAGCCCTTCTTCGCCTACTCCACCAAGGACCACCCGCTTTCCGTGGTGCGCACCGAATTCGTGGGCGAGGACGACGCCGTGCTCGTCTCCTTCGGCGCGGACGCCGCGCGCCTCGACGCCACCAGCGTCGAAGAGGTCCAGGCCGCCTTGAAGGTGTGGCGCGACGACCTGGAAGTCCTCGAAGTCGCCTCGCACGACTGGATCAGCGACCCGTTCGCGAAGGAGACCTGGCTGATCCAGCGCCCCGGCGCCTACTCGGCGTCGCAGGCGGAGCTGCAGCGTCCTGACGGCACTGTGCGCCTGGCGAGCAGCGACATCGCCAACCTGTGGGCCGGCTTCTTCGACGGCGCCATCGAATCGGGCCTGCGCACGGCAAGGGACGTGGCGATCGAACTCGGCGTTTCCAAATAGCCTGCGGCGAACCGTCTCGCCCCTTCACGCCAGCTCGGCCCTGCGTCCACCGGTCAAGCACTGGAGCACGCACGGTCCTTTACACCCTGACCGTCAGATGCCAAGCGAGTCCGTTTCGATATGTATCGGCCCAACATTTCCTTCATGGTCCGCTCCGTTGTCGGCGCCCCGACCAAGATCAGCTCTTTAGCCTTTGCCGAGTCATGCCGAGCTTGCCTCGTCTGGGACGACGAGAACCCAGGTCGAGCGGTCGCGCTGATTGACCTGAAGCTTGGCCACTACATGCCGATGGGCCGGGTAGCGAACCCGGCCCATCGGTATTGGTTGCAGTCATCTGTCGGTGTGGCGGCGAGTGGAAGGTGGCGGATTGGTTACCGCAGCTACGACCCGTTCGGGGAGCTCGATCCACGTCGCAGCCAAGTCATTGTCAGACTGCGACCTCAGGCGCCCTCACTCACTTGCCGCCGGTACGGCGGTCGTGATTGAGGACCAACGCAAGCACAATGATCAACACGATCACTGGGATGATCGGGACTGCCCCGAGTTTGGTTGACTCGCAGGTGGGGTGGATCAGGCCGCGGTTGCGTGCCTGCTGATTGTCTCAAACTCGATCGGCGTGAGCTTG
>NZ_JBSGJD010000129.1:0-26724 GCF_053605405.1 Amycolatopsis sp. NPDC003861 | reverse complement strand
GGGTTCTAACCCGCCTTACCACTCACGAGGCCCACTTCAGGAAGGGTTCCCCGCGATGTCCCCACGACTGATCGCCCTGCTGCTGACCGCGTTCCTGGCGCTGCTCGGGCTGGCGACGCCCGCGGCGGCGGCCCCGGTCCAGACGCTGACCTGGACCGGGAACAACAGCACCACCGAGTACGCCTCCGCGCCGACCGGCGCCCTGCCCGGCGAGACCACCATCGTCTTCGAGAACAGCGAAGCCACCGGCAACACGACCGGGATGTCGCACACCCTGACCTTCGACACGACGACGCCGGGCTACAACCACGACGTCTCGCTCAACATCCTGGCCAATCCGTTCGACCCGCAGGACGGCCGGCACGAAGCCGTCGTGACGCTGACACCGGGCAAGTACCGGTACTACTGCACGATTCCCGGGCACACGGCGATGGTGGGGGAGTTCGTCGTCTCCGACGGCACCGGCGACACGACCCCGCCGACCGTGACCGCTGCCGTGACCGGGGATCGCGACCCGTCCGGCAACTACGTCGGCTCCGCCACGGTGGCGCTTTCGGCGACCGACGCGGGCTCCGGCGTCGCCGCGGTCGAATACCAGCTCGACGGCGGCACCTGGACGGCGTACTCGGCGCCGGTGGTGGTTTCCGCCGCGGGCATGCACATGCTGCACTACCGCGCCCGCGACGTCGCCGGGAACACGTCGGAAGAAGGGATGGCGCACTTCACGGTCGTGGCGCGGCCGGGGGACACGACGGCGCCCGCGGTGAGCGCGGCGATCACCGGCACCCAGGACGCGGCGGGCAACTACCTCGACGCCGCGACGGCGCGGATCACGGCCACGGACGCGGATTCCGGCGTGGCTTCGGTGGAGTACCAGCTGGACGGCGGGGCCTGGACGGCTTACTCGGCGCCGGTGGTGGTTTCCGCTGCCGGCACGCACATGCTGCACTACCGGGCCACCGACGTCGCCGGGAACGTGTCGCCGGAGGGCATGGCCCACTTCACGGTGGTCCGCAGCGACACGACACCGCCGACGGCGTCGGCCTCGGTGGCCGGCACGCAGGACGCCGACGGCAGCTACGTCGGCAAGGCGACGGTCACGGTGACGGCTGCGGACGCGGGGTCCGGGGTCGCCGCCGTCGAGTACAAAGTGGACGGTGGGGCGTGGACGGCCTACACGGCACCGGTTCCGGTGTCCGCGGCCGGGGCGCACACGGTGGGCTACCGCGCTCGGGACGTCGCCGGCAACGCATCGGCGGAGGGTTCGGTGTCGTTCACCGTGGTCGCCGGCGGGGACACGACGGCACCTTCGGTCGCGCTCCAGGTCACCGGCAAGCAGGACGGCGGCTGGAACTACGTGGGCTCGGCGACCGTGACGGTGACGGCCTTGGACACCGAGTCCGGAGTGGGCTTCGTCGAGTACAAAGTGGACGCCGCGGCGTGGACCAGGTACGCGGCGCCGGTGGTCGTATCGGCGGTGGGGGCGCACACCGTGCGGGCCCGGGCCACGGACGTCGCCGGGAACGTCTCGGCCGAGATCTCGGGAGCGTTCACGGTGGTCGCGGCCGTGCCGCCGCCGGACGCCTGCCCGGTGTCGGACACCCGCGAGACGGTGGTGATCGGCGGGGTCGACAGCCAGGTGGCGAACATCGACATCGGCAACGGCTGCACGATCAACGACGTCATCGACGAGAACGCGGAGTACGCATCGCACGACAGGTTCGTGAAGCACGTGAAGGCGGTGACGCAGGAACTGGTGGCCAACGGCGTCCTGTCACCCGGCGACCGCAACCGCATCGTGACGGCGGCAATCGACTCCGACGTCGGCGTCGGCGGCGGTTCGGCACCGGCGGACGGGGGTGAGCGGAAAGCCTCGGCTCGCGCCTAGGACAAGAGTGGGGGATGCCCGCGTTGACCCGCGTCCCCGGAGCGGTGACGGCCGCGTACAGCGCCACGATCATCGCCGCGCCGCGCGTATTGGCCAAACCATGCGGCTTGACGACCCCGGCCGGCGGCGTCACCGCGGGCGTCCGCACCTTGATCGCCGGAATCGGCGCCCGCGACGCGGCGATCGGTTTGGCGATGTTGCTGGCACCGGAGGGCAAGCCGCTTCAGGTGGCGTTGGCGGCGAGGGTGGCTTCCGATGCGGCGGATGCGGTGGTGTTCGGGACCGGTTTTGCCGGATCGTTCGGCGCGGGCGAAGGTGGCGGGTTTCGCGGCCGGGTGGGCGGTGTTGTGTGCGTTGTCGGCGGTGGTCCGCTGACGGAGGCTGTCGTGCGGCCGGGCCAATTGCCGGTGCCGGGCGGTGACGCCGGGGTCGGCCATTCCGACCAAGGCAAGCTGCTGGTCAGTGATTCTTGGTGCTACAGGTGACAATGGTTGACGCGTTGGCGCCGCTGGTACCGCGAGGGGGAAAGGCGATCTGGGTGTCCACGAGATTGCCGTCCGGGTCGACGATGCTGCAGCTGGCGCCACTCGGCATGGTCGAGACGACGGTAAGCGTAAGAGAACCGGCCCGGACCCTGTCGGTGTTGCCGCCGTTGGTGAGGTCGAGCTTGCCGTCGCTGTCTTCGGAGACCCAAGAGGCGCTGATGTTTCCAGTGGCACCGACAATGTAGTCGACCGGAGGCGGTCCACTGGGGAGTTCGACGACCAAGAGGACACCGGCGGAGATGGCGAGGGCGGCCGCGCCGATGCCGACGTACAGCAGAGTCCGGTATTGGCGGGACGACGCGGCGGCGGTCTTCAGCCGAGAAGTTCTCAATACTACTCGGGCGGTTTTGGGCAAGGCGGCGGTTATCAGTATGTGTACGACTACAATGGGGCGACATGGGTGGTGACAGACAACTGGAACGATTTGAACGCGGATACGCCTCATGGTCCTCACTGGGAGGTTGGCGAAAGCAAGCCGGGTGGGCAGCGTGATAGCCTTGGTCGCCTACGCGTGGCCAGTAGTAAGACAAAGGCGTATTATGGAGGTTTCTGTGGCGGGTGAGAGCGCGGAGCGTGCGGCGGCGGCACGGCGGAAGTGGAAGACTGAAAAAGCGCGTGCCGCTCTCGGAGCTGAGTTCGCAAGTCGGGGCCGACATCTGATCGGCGAGTGGTGCGACTTCGATGAGTCGACGAGGCTGAGTGAAGGCGCCGAGCGACTCGGTCCCGCACCCGACCGAATGATTCAACGGTGGCCGACGAAACAGCGGTTGGTCGAAGCGTTGGAAGCAGGCGAGTCCTCGCTGCGTCGGCTGGGCGATGTCTACGTGCTGGTTCTGGACGTTCCGGACGCAGAGTGGATCAGGATTCGGGGTGAGGCAGTATCGGCTGATCTTGCCCACGCTGCAGGTGAATGGTTGACCGACGGATTCATCGTATTCCTTCCCTGGGTGGCGTCGCTATTGAGTGTTGATGTCGAAGAGCAAGGTGGCGTTTCGTTCATTGAGACAACGCTGATCGGCGAGGGGTTTGGCGAGCTGCGCGCCTACTTTGCCGAGATTGGTCCGGAGTCGCAAGAAATTGTGAGGCCGAATGGGTTGAACTCGAACTAACTGGGCCACGTCAGCCTGAAGGGCGGCTTGGTGCAGGAATCCGATAATGCGTCATGATCACCCGTTCGGGTTGCGAGGTGTCACACCTCCGAGGCCGACGAGTTCTCCGCTGCGAACCGGGCCAGTTCGGCGCGGTCGCGGACCGACGTCTTCATCAGCAGGGCCGCCACGTGCTTCTCCACCGTGCGCGGGGAAATGTGCAGCCGGGCCGCCAGTGCCTTGTTGCTGAGCCGGAACGCCAGCAGCTCGAAGACCTCGTACTCGCGCAGCGTGACGCCGATCGCCCTCAGGCTCTCCGGCACCCGCTCGGTGCCCGTTCGGCGCTGCTGCACCGATGCCCCGGCGCGCCGGAGGAGGGCGCGGCAGGCGCTGGCCACCGGGATCACGTCCGCGCCGTGGAAGTGGCTTTCGGCTTCGCGGAGCCATTCCGCCGGCTCGCCCCAGCCGTCGTCGACCGCGGTCTCCGCGGTCAGGCGCAGGCCCAGCGGGCGGGCGACGCCGAACGGGGCCGCCGCCTGGGCCGCGCGCCGCATGGCCGTGGCCGCGGCCTCGTGCGCGTGGTCGCGGCCGTGCAGCACCGCCTCGGCCAGTAGCACGAACTGGCGGTTCCAGCGCATCCCGCCGGTGGCTCCGGCCGCGATGCGCCGGTGGTCGTCCCAGGTCGCGTCACCGGCGATGACGTCGAGCAGCAGCTTGAGGCCGTGGGTGCCGGCCAGGTGGAACGTGCTCTGCTGCCGCGCCTGGTCGGCGGCCAGGGTGTCCAGCTCGGCGCGCGCGGTCTCGCGGTCCTCCTCCAGCAGCGAGCAGAAGACCTGGGCCAGGCCGCGGGCCAGGGGCGCTTCGGGGCCGGCGTCACCGCCACCGCGCCGGAAGTCGCCGAGGGCGGTCTCCATCGCCCGGCGGTCGCCGCGGTGACCCGCCAGCACCGCCTGCGCCATCTGAACGTACCGGCTGACCGCGTACAGCTTGATCCGCGACGACTCCGCGTAGCACGCGTCGAGCCGCAGCCCGGCCTCGGCGAACCGGCCGCACAGCACCGAATGCAGGCCCAGCACGGCGTCCGCGTTGTAGGCCAGGCTGATCCCGCCGGTGCGCAGCGCCTCGGCGCGCGCGGTCTCCAGGCCCGCGGGGTCGGCCTCGGCCAGCCAGGCGTTGCCGCCCAGGCCGACCAGCGCGTAGTTGCGCCAGTTCGTCAGCCGGTGCTCGGCGGCGCTGTCGAGCATCCGCCGGAAGCATTCGTCGGACTCGGCCATGTCCCGCTCGCGCACCACGAACCCGACCGCATAGAGCGCCTGGCACGCCGTCGAGGGCGAGCCGATCCGCTCGGCCCCGGCGACCGCGCGGCGGCCCAGCTCCTCGCTGCGGCGCACCCGGTCGGGGGCCGGGCCGGACATCGACAGGTACGCGTCCACGGCGTCGACCGCGACAGCTTCCTCGTCCAGCCCCTCCGCCGGCAGCAGCGCACGGGCCGCGGCGACCTGCTCGAAGCCCTCCGCCCAGCGGCCGGCGACCTGGGCCGCCCACGCCAGCCGGACGTGGACGCGGATCTGGCGCGCCGAATCGCGGCCGTCGGTGGGCCGCAGCGAACGCGCCACCTTCGCCGCCCGGTCGAACTGCCCCGCCTCCGCCAGCGCGAACAGCAGCAGTTCGAGCAGGTCCCGGTAGCGGCCGGAGTGGTCGTCGCCGCGGCCGGCGTCCTCGCCGAGCAGGTTCACGGCGTGTTCCAGCACGGCGATGGCCGACCCCGGCGCGCCCTCGGCGAGCGCGCGCTGGGCGGCCTCGCGGTAGAGGTCGGCGGCGGCCCAGCGGTCGCCGGCGCCCAGCCGCAGCGACGCGGCCAGGCTGCACAGCTCGCCGGGCAGGTCGGGGTGCAGTTCCACGACGGCGTCGGCCGCCTTGGCCGACAGCGCCACGCGCTCGGCCGGGTTGAGCAGGGTCAGCAGCGCTTCGGCGGTGAGCGGGTGGCGGAAGGCGTACCAGTCTTCGCCGCGCTCGTCGGCGATGAGCAGCTGGGCGGCGACGGCGGACTGCAGGTGACCGAACAGGCTGTGGTCGTCCAGCTCGCTCACCCGCTGCACCACCGACAGCGGGAACCGGCGGCCGAGCACCGCGGCGATGGCGAGCAGCTGCTTGCCGCGTTCACCGAGGCGGTCGGCGCGGCGGGTGATGATCGTGACGAGCGTCGAGGGCACGGCACTGCGGCCGTGGCCGGTGAACCGCCAGCCCGCGGCGCCGTTCACGAGCTCGCCCGCCGCCACCATGCTGTGCAGCAGTTCCTCGACGACCAGCGGGTTGCCCGCGCTGTCGGCGAACAGGCGCTCGGCCACGTCGGCGGACACCCGGTCCGGCTCGGCGCCGAGCGACGACGCCACCACGTCCCGCACCTCGGCGGGCCCGAGGCTGTCGAGCGGCATGAGGAAGCCTTCTCCGCGCCGGGCGACGGCGTGGGCCGCCTCCAGCGCGGGCGAGGGTTCGGCGCGCAGGGTGGCCAGCACGACCACCGGCTGCGTGCGGATGTTGGCGGCCAGGTACTCCACCACGGCCAGGGTTTCCACGTCGGCGTCCTGGAGGTCGTCGACGACGAACAGGCAGCCGCGGCCCGCCCCGGCCAGCCCGGTGAGCCGCAGCGTCGCCTCGGCGAGCACCACCAGCGAGGAGTCGCCGGCCGCGTCGGCCCCGGCGGCCCAGTCCGGGATCAGCCGGCCCAGCACCGACCGGTACGGCCCGAGCTGTTCGACCAGCTCGCGGCCGCCGGTGCGGGCCAGCGACAGCAGTGCTTCGGTGAGCGCCCGGAACGGCACGGCGGGCCCGGTGGTGCTGCCGCGGCCCCGCAGCACCACCAATCCCGCGTCCAGAGCGTGGCCGACCGCCTCGGCGGCGAGCCGGGTCTTGCCTATGCCGGGTTCCCCCGTGACGAACACGGCCGATCCCGAAGAGCGGCGAGCGTCGTGCAACACCCGCCCGATCTCCTCGATCTCCGTTCCTCGGCCGACGAGAGCGGGGGCACGGGTGCGCATGCGCCAACCTTAGAGACCGGACTCACGAATTCGGTGGTCTTCCGGTGGAGATTCCACTGTTCGGACGGCAAGATTGGGGTTGTTGTCACGCTTTGTGCCGTCGCGAGCACGTCACGCGTGCGTGTGGTTGCTGACGACGGTGCTGATGTCCATCGTGACGACGGCTGCGCTGGCGACGCCGAGGGTCAGCCCGGCGAGAATCCCCGCCCGGACACCGATCTTCGTTCTGGCACCAGGCGTGGCGTCGCCGAGCGGGCTGTCCGCCGCCGAACCGGCGGGGGTCGCGTCGAATTCGCCGGCATTGGTGTCGTTGCGCATCTGCACTCCCGTGTTGTATGAGTTTCGCGGTTATTTCCGGTGTCCCGATGGTTCAAGCAAGAGAACCGACGGAACCTGATCGGCAAAACCGGCCCGCAACAACCCGAAACCGATACCCCCGGTTCCGGTCAACAGGCCTGGGCTCGCTACGCCGTGCGGCGTACCGCACTGGAGCCCGTGTCCTTCGATGGCGCCGACGAGGCGCGAAGTCGCCCTCCGCAACGCGGAGACCGACGGTTCGTGACCCTGCCCGGCGAGCACCACGAGTGCTTCGAGGGTGCCGAGTTCGCCGTGGCAGAGGGATTGGTCCGACGACGGCGGCCGGGCGGCCACCGCGGCCGAGAACGCGTCCGCCGTCCGCGCGGCGAACCCCGGACCGGCGGCCGCGGCGAGGACCCGGCCGGCCAGGCCCGAGCACCAGCCCAGGTCGCCGGCCACGGAGTCCGCCGGGATCCGGCCGCCCCGGCCGAGGGCCCACTCGACCCCCGCCGCGCCCCAGAGGAAGCCGGGGGCGGTGGGGCGCGCGGCACCGGCGAGCCGCCGGGAGAGCGTGGCGGCCAGCGCGGCCGCTTCGGGCAGCCCGCTTTCCGCGTGCACGGCGTGCATGGCGGCGAGGGCGCCCGCGGTGCCTTCGCCGACGCCCACGGGCGCGGCCGCGTCGGCGGCGGCGGTCGCGGCGATCGCGGCGGGCAGGCAGGCGGCCAGCGTGCTGTCGCCGAGCAGGGAGGCCAGGCGGGCCAGGGCGTAGCAGATCCCGCCCAGGCCGAAGAAGCCGCCGGAGCCGACTTCACGCGCGAGCTCGGGGTGCTCGGCGAGGACCTCGACGAGCACCGGCAGCGTGCGCACGGCCTTCGCGGCCAGCTCGGAGTACCGCGCGGTGCCGGTCAGCTCGCCCAGCTGCGCCAGGAAGAGCGCCGTGCCGCAGTAGCCCTCGGCGAGCCCGGCGCCCATCGGCAGCACCAGCCAGTGGCGGCCGTCCAGGAGTTCGAGGCCGACCCAGTTGGCCCGGACGTCGTCGTGTGCGGCGCGGGCGACGAGGTCGTCGCCGATCGCCGACGCCAGCGCGAGCAGGTGCTGGCTGTCGGGCACGACGGCGGCGACCGCGCCGGGCAGCGGCGCACCCGCGCCGTGGCGGACCTCCGGGCGGCGGGTGGCGAGCGTGGCCTCGACGAACCACTCCTGCTCGCGCAGGTCTTCCGCGCACAACTGCGCGATCTTCGCGCGGGCCTGGTCGAGGCCGCTCGCGGCCAGCAGGCCGGGCAGCACCACGCCGGTGCCGGTGGTGACGTCGACCGACCCCGCGGCGGCGGTGAACACCGGCACGTCGCCGTCGCACAGCTCGGTGATCTCGTGCGGCACGAGCGCGGGCAGGTGGGCCTTCCCATGGTCCTCGGCGAGCGAGGCGAACGCCTCGGGCCGGGCGGCGCCCGCGCCGAGGTGCGCCGGGTGGGTCGAGTCGGTCAGCAGCGTCGCGTAGACCTGCGTCGGCCGCATGACCAGGCGGATCTCCTCGCCCGCGAACCCGTCCAGCGCGCCGCCGAGCAGCTCGTGGCGGCGGTCCACCAGCGATTCGTAGGCGGCGCGGAAGCCGCTCAGCAGGCTCTGCCGGTACATTCCGGCGTCGACCTCGGCCCCGGCGAGCACCGGGCGGTTCGCGCCGCCGGCGTAGGGGCGGGGCCCGCGGGCCAGGCGCATGTCGTCGGTCCCGGCGCCGGTCCAGTGCGGCACTTCGCCGGGGCTCGGTTCGCCGTTGCCGCCGCCGAAGGCCGAGACGTCGAGCGCGCCGTGCTCGCCGAGCATCAGCGTGGGCAGCAGGGCGGTGCGCGCCACCGAGCGGTGCAGCGCGGCGGCGGCCGGGTCGGGGCCGTTGCGGGTGAGCGAGGTGAAGGCGGGGTGGAACAGCGTCTCGACGTCCACCAGCATCGGCTGGTCGCCGCAGGCGATGAGGTTCTCGCAGTGCATGTCGGTGGCGTCGAGCGCGTAGAGCAGGGCGAGCAGCGCGCCTTGGCGGCGGTAGAAGAGCTCGACGCCGGCCTGGTCGGCGCACGGCCGCGCGGGCACGTACTCGGCCCAGCCGTAGCCGTCGCGGGCGAGGACGCCCACCGGCCGCGGCGCGAGCCCGGGCCGCTCCTCGGCGAACCACCGCAGCAGCTCACCCCACCGGGCGAGCAGCCCGAGCGGCCGCGGCTTGTAGACGAGCTGCCGCCCGTCGGCGAACCCGAGCACGGCGACCGCGCGGCCGCCGGAGTGCACATCGCCGGCACCGAGGGTCAGCTCGCTCAGCTCGGCGGTGCTGCCGGCGAGCAACCCGGCCCGCAGCGCGTCCTGGTCGGCGGCGAACCGGGCGAGCAGCTCGGCGACGGCGTCGACGGTGCGCAGGCAGGTCTGGGCGAGCAGCCGCGCCAGCATCGGGTGGCGGCCCAGCACGTCGGTGAGGGGGCCGCGGCTGCCGAGCAGGCGGAGGAAGCCGACGAAGCGGTCCCGCCCGGTCGCGCCGCGCAGCAGGCCGGCTTTCCGGGCCGAGTGCAGCTCGAGGACGAAGGTCCGCGCCGCGAGCGCGGTGAGCTGCCCGCAGAGCCAGGTTTCCACGCCGGACCACACCCGCTCGGCGGCGGGCTCGCGGTCGAGCAGGAGGTCCCGGGCGGCGTCGGCGAAGGGGAGGACGGCGTGCCGGAAGACGCGATCGCCCTCGGCCTCGACGGGAGCGGGCCAGTCACCATCGGCGGGGAGCGAAGCCAGGACGCGGTCGGCGAGCAGCGCCCAGGCGGGCGGGTGGTCGCCGCCCTCGCCGGGAAGGCGAGCGGCGGTCCACCAGGCCGGTGCCTCGTGGGGGGCCTGCTCGGGGCGCTCTACTGTCTGGCTCACGCCGAGAAGATTCGCACTACGGGAGATGCGGGCACATGGGTAGCCGCTACCCAGATTGGGTACCCGTCTTCGAGGTCTGCCTCCGATCGTGGGGGGTCACGGCCGCCCGGCGAGGAGCGGCGTGGTGAGTTCGGCCAGGTCACGGCGCCGCACGGCCCGCACGGGCTCGGTCGTGGCCAGCGCCGCCACGTGGTCGCCCGGCACCGTCAGCGACCGCAGGTGCACCGGCTCGTACGGCCATCCGGGCACCCCCGAACGGGCGATGCTCCCGCGCACGTCCACCCGCGCCGGGGCCGCGGCCAGCCCCAGCCCGGCCAGCTTCATCGCCGCCTCCTTGCGGGTCCACGCCCTCAACAGCCGCCCGGCCTGCTCCGCCGGGGCCGCCGCCGAGAACTCCCGATGCTCCGAAGCCGACAAAACCACTCCCGCCAGCCCCGCCGGGTCGGCCGCCGCCGCCGGGTCTTCGATGTCCGCCCCGATCAGGCCCGCCGACGCCACCGCGAGCAGCAGCCACCGCCCGGTGTGGGACACCGAGAACTCCGGCGCCCCGGCCACCCGCGGCCGGCCGTGCGCGGGGTCGGCGCAGTGCTCGCAGGAGCGGTCGATCACCACCTCCGACGGCCGGCCACCGAGCACCGAAGCGCCCCAAAGGCGTTGCAGCGCACGGGAAGCCACGAACACGTCGCCCGCCGGCGTCGCGGCCAGCCGGGCCCAGCGCGCGCGCTCGGCGTCGGCGAGCAGCGCCACCCACTCCGGCCGGGGGCGGACCGGCACCACCCAGACGTCGACCCGGCCGGTCATGGTGCCTGCGGCAGCAGCAGGGCCGCCCGGGGCACGGGCAGCTCGTCCGACGGCGAACCCAGCTCCGCCAGCAGGTGCGCGACCGCCGCCGCGAGCTGGTCGTCCTCGCCCGGGAGCAGCCGGTCCGGGGCGGGGACCACCGCCAGGTCCGGCTCCACGCCGTGGTTCTCCAGCGACCCGCCCGCGTCGCCGAAGCGGTAGCGGAACTCCGGCTGGGTCGTGACCGTGCCGTCCACCAGCCGGTGCCTCGGCCAGGTCGCGATCACCCCGCCCCAGCTGCGCCGGCCGATCAGCGGGCCCAGCCCGAGCGCGCGGAACACGTGCGCGAAGATCTCGCCGTCGGAGCCCGTGTGCTCGTTGAGCAGCGTCGCCATCGGGCCGCGCGGGGACTCCGTCGGGTACGGCGCCATCCCGCTCCACCGCCCGTGCTCGGTGCCGGTGCGGCGGCGGGCCAGCCGGTCGAGCAGCAGCGGCGACACGTGGCCGCCCGTGTTGAACCGGACGTCCACGATCAGGCCGTCGCGGTCGAGTTCGGTCAGGAACCCGCGGACGAAGTCGGCGTACCCGGCGCGCGTCATGTCCGGCACGTGCAGGTAGCCCAGCCGGCCGCCGGACACCGTCCGCACGTACGCGCGGTTGCCCTCGGTCCAGTCCAGGTACCGCGCCCGCGCTTCCCCGGCGCACGCCCGGACGACCACGCGGTGCTCGGCGCCGCCCCGCCGCACGGTCAGCTCCACCTCGCGGTCGGCCTGCCCGACCAGCAGCTCGCCGGGGCCCGACGGGCCGACGCGGCGGCCGTTGACCGCGACCACGGCGTCGCCCGCGCGGATGTCCGCGCCGAGCCGGGCGCACGGCGAACCGGCCTTCGGGTTCCACGGGTCGCCGCGCAGGATCCGGGCGATCCGCCAGGTGGCGCCGTCGGGCGGGGTGTCCCAGTCGACGCCGAGGAAGCCCTGCGCCTCGTCCGGCCCGGCGCGGTACTCGCCGCCGCGCTCGAACGCGTGGGACGTGCCGAGCTCGCCGTGCAGCTCCCAGATCAGATCCGACAGCTCCGCCCGGCACGACACCAGTTCCGCGAGCGGCGCGTACCGGTCGTACACCGCGTCCCAGTCGAGACCGGACATCCGCGCGTCCCAATAGCCTTCGCGCTGCAGCCGCCACGCCTCGCGGAACATCTGCCGCCACTCCGCCGACGGGTCGAACGGGACCTTGACGCGCCCGAGGTCGACCCAGCCGGTCGCCGGGCCCGGTTCCTCGCCGTCGGGCGGGTCGCCGGCGGCGTCGGCGCGCAGCACCCGCAACCGGCTGTCGGTGCGGTGCAGCACCACGTCACCCCGGACGTCGAGCTCGTCGACCGCGCCGAGGCAGCCTTCGGTGACGCGGCCGGTGCCCAGGTCCACCAGCGACACCGTGCCCTCGCCGCCGGACCCCGGGTGCGCCGGGTCGGGCGCGGAAAGGGGCACCGACAGCAGCAGGACCCGGCCGGGCAGCTCCGCGATGTCGCTGTAGCGGCCTTCGGGCACCGGGAACGCGGCCACCCGGCGGGAAATCCCGTCGAGGTCGATCGTCACCCGGCCGTCGCCGCGCGGGACGGGCAGTGCCTGCCCGGGCACCGCGGTCCGGGTCTCGAACGGCGAGGGGTCGCCGGCCCGCAGCGTGATCAGGTACGGCCGCGAGCCGAACGGGAACCCGACGTCGAACTGCACCTGGTCCAGCTCCGGCGTGAGGTCGCGCTGGCCGAGGAAGTACAGGTAGCGCCCGGACGGGTCGAACGCCGGGCGCGCGTCCCGCACCACCGGCTCGGTGACCCGGTGGGTGCGCCCGGACGCGGTGTCGGCGAGCTTGATCGACGACGTGCGGGGCGACTCCGGGAACGTGTAGGCCAGCCACCGGCCATCGGGCGACCACGCGAGGTCCTCGATGCGCTCGTGCCGGCTCGCGTCGAGCAGCCGCGGCCGGGGCAGCACGTCGGCGGTGTCCACGATCCACACGCGCTGGCGGCTGGTCGCGAAGGCGACGAGCCCGGACGCGGGGGAGGCGGTCAGCTCGGTGATGTGCCCGACGCCGCCGGCGACCAGCACCGGGGCGTCCTCGCCGCCCTCGGCGTCCATCAGCACGATCCGCTCGTCCGGGCTCTCGTCGGCGGCCACGGCGACGAGCTGCCGCCCGCCGGCCAGCCAGCGCAGCAGCCGGTAGCGGACGCCGTCGGCGCTGCCGTGGCCGCGGACCGGCCCCGACCAGTGCTCGAAGGTGAACGCCTTGCCGCGGGCGGTCACCGCGAGCCGGGTGCCGTCGGGGGACAGGCGCGCACCGTCGAGGTACTCGCCCGCGGGGGCGAACCGGCGGCCGCGCTGCGGGGCCGCGCCGCCGAGGTCCACCTCGACCGGCCGCGCGCCGCGCTCGTCGAGCAGGTGCAGCCGGGCGCCCGCGGTGTAGACCAGGCGGGTGCCGTCGGTGGTGAGCCCGCGCGCGTAGTGGTCGTGGTGGTCGGTGTGGCAGCGCAGGTCGGTGCCGTCGGGCAGGCACGAGTAGACGTTGCCGATGCCTTCGTGGTCGCTGATGAAGTGGACGCGCCCGCCGGCCCAGCAGGGGTCGGCGACGTTCCCGGGCAGCGCGACGAGCCGGGTGAACGGTCCGGCTTCGTCCTCGGCGTACCACAGCTCGCCGGTGCCGCCACCGCGGTACCGCTTCCACCGCGCGGGATCCGCGGTGTTGCGGCCGACGACGACACCGCCGTCACCGAAGGCGATCGTGTCGGCCGGCCCGAGCCGCAGCGGCCGCGCGGGACCGCCGGCCGAGGACACCGAGAACAGGCGCGCGCCGAAGCCGGACGGCTGCTCGGCGTCGGTCGCGTAGAGCACCTCGCCGGTGTGCGGGTGCCAGCCGACGGTGACGCACCGGCCGGCCTGGTGGGTCAGCCGCCGCGGCCGGCCGCCCTCGGCGGGCATGACGTACACCTCGGCCGGGCCGTCGTAGGTGCCGACGAACGCGATTTCCGTGCCGTCCGGGGAAATCCGCGGCCGCCGGGCTTCGCCGGGGCCCGCGGTCAGCCGGTGCGCCCGGCCGCCCTCGGCGGGCACCGACCACAGGTCGTCCTCGCACGCGAAGTACAGGGTGCCGCCGGAGATCGCGGGCGTCCGCAGGTACCCGGCCCGCCCGGTCACGACCGGGCCTCGATCCGCTCGCGGATCCGCTCGGCCAGCTCGCGCCGCCGTTCTTCCGAGGACGCCTCGTGCTGCCGGATGTCCTCATCGGACAGTGTCCAGTAGCAGGCCGTCCGCCACTGCCCGACGGTGTGGGAATCCCGTTCGCAGCGGACCTGCTGCTGGGCTTCGAGCGCCTCGGCGGACAGGAACATGGTGTTGTGCGTGTAGACCTGGTTGACGATCACGCGCATGTTGAGCTCGTCGCGCAGGTGCTTGTGCACCGCGTAGACGGCGAACGCGCCGAGCCCGCGGTCGCGCGGCAGCACGCCGAAGGACAGCTCACAGCACTGCGCGCGCCAGTCGATCGAGGTGATCCAGGCGAAGCCCAGCACGCGGCCGTGCGCGCCGCAGACCGTGAAGATCCGCTTGGTCCGGTGCTCCTCGGTGATGGTGCGCAGCTGCCGGGCCTGCAGGCCGTCGTCGTCGGACCCGACGGCGAAGTCGGTGAGGTTGGCCGCGAACCGGGCCTCGCGCAGCAGTTCCGTGCGCAGCGGGACGTCCGCTTCGGTGAAGTGCCGGACGGTCACGATCGGCATGGCTCCTCCTTCACCAGGACCAGCAGGTCGTGGAAGGCGTGGCCGGCGTAGTGGTGGCCGGGCAGCACGCCGCTGTGGGCGAACCCGGCCCCGAGGAAGGCCGCGGCCCCCTCTTCGGGGACCAGGGCGACGAACGACGTCCGCCGCTGGTAGGTGGTGAGGTGGCCGAGCAGCGCGCGCACCGGCTCCGGGCCGGCGGACGTGCTCGAGACGTACGCCTGGCGCGGCTGCGCCCGGTTCGGCACGCAGCCGACCAGCGCGCCGCCCGCGGCGTACACCTGGGCTTCGCGGCGGGTGAGTTCCCGCGCGAGCAGGGCGTCGTTCTGGGTGACCGGGTCGGTGCCGAGGAACCCGCGCGCGGCGTCCCCCGCGCGGCGCAGGCCCTGCGCGGCTTCGGCGGGCGAAAGCGGTCTCAGGTCAGTCATGGCGGATCGTCCCCCAGATCTCCCGTGCGGCGGGTGCGCCGTCGAACCAGGTGGCGGCCGGGACGACCGCTTCACGCCGGAACCCGGCCGCGGCCAGCGCTTCGGTGTCCGGCCGGGTGACCGGGGTGACCCAGCCGTGCAGCCGGCGCAGGTTCAGGCCGGTGAACCCGTGCGCGACGGCCCGAGCCAGGAGTTCGTCCATATCGGACAGTGGACTGTGGACGCCGATCTCGACGCGGGCCCGCCGGTGCACCCAGTCGATGGCCGTGTAGCGGACGAAGGCGTCGTCGGTGACGCACAGCTCCTCGTCGTCGCCGGTGGGCGGGGGGACCGTGGTCGGTTCGGCGAGCACGGGCCAGTCGCCGATCGGCAGGCCGAGCAGCTCGCCGGCGAGCCACGGCCCGCTCAGCAGCCCGCGGTCGGTGCCGCGGTATCCGCGCAGTTTCATGACGTCGCCTCGACCTGGGAGAAGAAGACCGTGCCGCGGCGACGGCCTTCCTGGGTGGTCACGCCGGCGAGCGTGCCCTCTTCGGTGAGCCCGGCCGCCCGCGCGAAGGCGAGGCCGGCCGGGTCGAACTCGGGGAACCGGACCGACAGCCGCACCAGCTCGTGGCGCCACCGCAGCGCCCGCACGATCTCGCGGTAGGCGTCGCACCACCAGGGGGTCGGGGTGTCCGAGCGCAGGCGCAGGTGCAGGACGTAGTGGCAGCCGTGCTCGCTGCCCTCGTGCTCCAGGGCGTAGAGGCCGACGGGCCGGCCGTCGGCGCAGAGCACGCGGGTGTCGTCGCCGAGGAGCCGGAGGATCTCCCACTCGGGCCGCGTTTCGGGCCGGTCGGTGCGGAAGAAGAAGCCGGGATCGGTGAAGAGAGCGAGCACGGCCGCCCGGTCGGCGTCCGCGCAGGAGCGGGCCGACCAGCGCGGCAGCGCACGCTCGGCCGGCATCTTGACGGGCGCGATCGAGGTCATGGCCCCTCCCGGGCTGGTGGGCTGGTGCGGGTAGGTGGTCTGCCGCAGCCGGTCGTGAGTGGGAAACAGGGTTAGAACACTGTTTCCCACTCACGACCGGTCGGCGGGACGGCGGCGCTTGCGTGCGCCGCCGGCCCGCCGGGAGGTCACGCCTCCTTGGAGGCGACCTTCGAGGCTTCCTTGGACGCCTCCTTGGAGGCGACCTTCGACGCGACCTTGGAGGCCTCCTTGCTGGCGACCTTCGACGCGACCTTGCTGGCGACCTTCGAAGCTTCCTTCGACATGGGGCTACCTCATTCCTTTGTTGGGATTCCCCCGCAGATCCGGTGTGCAATTCCTGCGTTCCGGTGGGGCCAACCCAGATTCACCGACGAACCGTTGCGGGTCAAGGAAAACCCTTCGCGCTCCGGTGTCATCTTCGTGCCACGGAGAACGTGCCACCGCCAGGGGCTAACCATTTCCGCCCGCACCGCCCACCATCGGCGTACGACGATTCACGGTTGGAGGACACGTGGCGAAGAGCGCGAACCTCTGCTGGGGACAGCACCACCACCTGCTGCGGTACTTGCGGGTGCCGGCGCGGTCGCGGCACGAGGCGCACATCGGCACCAGTTACCCGCTGCCCGCGGGCTGCACGGTCGCGGCCGTCCGCGCCGCGCTGACGCACCTGGTGCGCCGGCACGAAATCCTGCGCACCGTCTACGACCTGACCGGCACCGCCGCCGACGGGCACGCCTGGCCGCGCCAGCTCGTGCAGCCGCCGGCGCCGCAGCCGGTCGTCGAGGCGACCGCGGAGGACGCCGTGGACGTCATCGCGCGGCTCACGCGCACCCCGTTCGACCTGGCCCGCGAGTGGCCGATGCGGGCCTGCGTGGTCACCGGCGGCGGCCGGCTCGTCCGGCTGCACCTGGTCTTCAACCACCTCGCCTTCGACGACGTCGCCCTCGACCGGCTGGCCGCCGAACTCGACGAGCTGCTCGCCGCGCGCACCGAAGGCCGCCCCGCCGTGCTGGACCCGGTGGAGCACCAGCCGGTGGACCTCGCGCGCTTCGAGGAGAGCCGCACCGATGCCGACGTCGAACCCGCGCTGAGCCACTGGCGCGAGATCGTCCGGAAACTCCCCGAAGACGTCTTCGCCAAGCGCCGCAAGGCATCTGAGGCCGCACACAGCGCCTCCTTCACGGTCCCGACGCTGCTGTCCGCGGCCCGGGCGATCGCGGCACGCGAGCACGTGTGGCCCTCGGCCGTGCACCTCGCCGCCTACGCCGTCACGCTCGCCGCCTACACCGGCGAAACCCTGGTGGCGCACCGGATGTACACCAGCCAGCGCGACGCCAGCGGCTTCGGTGGCGCCGTCACCTGCCTGTCCTACCCGACCCCCGTGCTCGCCGACCTCGGCGGCGACCCGCGGTTCTCGGCCGTCGTCCAGGAGTCCGCCGTCCGCGTGAGCGAGGCGATGGCGAACGCGCACGTACCCTACGACCGCGTCTACGAGGAGAGTGCGCGGCACGGGACGCGTGTGGTCGCCGAGCTGAACTTCCTCGACAACGCGCCGCGCTCCTGCCGCACCCAACGCGACCGGTACGCGGTCAACGCCGCCCCCGCCGACTGGGCGCTCGCCGGCTCCGACAGCTACCTGCGCGTCTACGAATGGGCCGACGGCATCACGCTCGCCCTGCAGGCCCTGGACGCGGTGATGGACGCCGGCGCCGTCGAACACTTCCTGCGCGGCTACGCGCGGCTCGTCGAGGCGCACCGCGACCCCGGCACCGACCTGCGCGTCAGCGAGGCCGCCGCGCTCATCGGCTTCGCCCCGCCGGGGGCGCCGAAAGCCGCACCCGGCGAGCCCGGGCCGACCGGGACCGCGCCCGCCGAACGCGTCCTCACCGAGGTCGTCGCCGAGGTGAACGGCCTCGCCGACGTCGACCCGGCTCGCAGCTACCTCGCCGCGGGCGGGCGTGTGCTGCGGCTGCCCCGCGTGGTCGAGGCCCTGCACGAACGCGGCTGGTCGGCCGGGCTCGTCCCGTTCACCACCACCCGCCCCCTGTCCGCGCTCGCGCACGAGCTCGTGCCGTCCCGCGGTTGAGCCGGCAGAAGAGGAGGAAACCATGTCCCTGCTCGAAGCACCCCGCCTGGAACGGGTGGCGTCGTTCGTGCCGGAGACGAGCCTGCCGGTCGCCGACCTGGCCGGCCCGCTCGGCCTCGACGCGACCCAGCTGCGCTTCTTCACCCGCTTCCTGGGCCTCGACCGGGTCGCCGTCGCCGACGGCCTCGAACTGGCCGACCTGCTGGCCGGCGCGGGGGAGCGCGTGCTGGCCGGAACCGACCGCGACTCGGTCCGGTTCCTGGTCCACGCGCACACCATGCAGCACGTCGCCGTCGCCACGCCCGGCCTCCTCGAGGACGTGCGGACGCGGCTGGAGCTGCACCGTGCGACCGCGTTCAGCCTGTCGCACCTCAACTGCGTGGTCGGCATCCACGCCCTGCACGTCGCCCGCTCGCTGCTGGCCACCGCGGCCCCCGGCGACCGCGTGCTCGTGCTGACCGGCGACAAGGTGCTGATGCACGAGGCCCGCCTCATCCGCGACACCACGATCCAGGGCGACGGCGCCGCCGCGGTGCTGCTCGGCCCGGACCCGCGCGGGGACCGCGTCCTCGGGCGCGCGCTCACCGTGCTCGGCGAGTTCTACCGGGGCATCGACTGCGACGAAGCCCTGCAGCTGCGGTACAAGCACGTCTACCCGGACGCGCTCGCCCAGGTTATGCAGGACGCCCTCGACGACGCCCGGGTCGCCCCCGCGGACATCGCCGCCATCCTGCCGCACAACGTCAACAAGCTGTCGTGGAAACGCATCACCGGCGCGCTCGGCGTGCCGCGGGACCGCGTGTTCCTCGACAACGTCGGGAAGTACGCCCACTGCTACAGCTCCGACCCGTTCATCAACCTGGCGGCGGCGCGCGCGGACGGGCGGGTCGATCCGGGGGACCTCGTGCTGCTGGCTTCGGCCGGCCTCGGGGCGACCTTCGCGGCGGCCGTCGTCGAGATCGGAGAAGGGAACCAGGGATGAATTTCGTGGCACGGCTGAAGAAGGACCTCACCGGCGACGCCGGTGCGCGGTTCGTCTTCGTCAACAACTTCGAGGTGGAGCGCAGCTGGGCGGTGGGCGAGCCGAAACTGCCCGGCGCCGGCATCTCGTTCGCGGGGGCCACGGTCAACCGCATGGAGGAGATGGGCGCGCTGCTCGCCGGCGAGGGCGACCTGGTGGTGCTCAAGGCACCCATGGACGCCGCGTTCGCCGGCTACCTCGCCCGGATCGGCGCGGCCGACGGCTCGACGCTGATCGCCGAGCACAACGACCCGGACGCGATGGTGACCGAGGACGCGCTCAACTCGCCCGAGCTGCTGGGCAAGCTGCGCGAGCTGGCCGACGGCAACACCTACCTGATGCCGCTGGGCATCTCGGCGTCGGAAGAGGCCCTGGCCAAGGAAAGTGGCTTGCCGCTGGCCGGCTCGACCGCGCAGATCTGCAAGGCGGTCAACGGCAAGGTGTTCAGCCGCGGCCTGGTCGACTCCCTCGGCCTGCGCCAGGTGCCCGGCCGGGTGGTGCACACGGTCGGCGAGCTGCGCGAGGCCCTCACCGCGCAGCTGGCGCCGGGCGGCCGGGTCGTGGTCAAGGAGTCGCTCGGCGTCTCCGGCCGCGGCATGGTCGTCGTCGAGGACGAGCGCGGCGCGAACCGCCTGCTGCGCCTGATCGAGCGCCGCGGGGCCGACGCGCCGGCGAACCTGGTCGTCGAGTCCTGGATCGAGCACGCCCAGGACCTCAACTACCAGTTCGTCGTCTCCCGCACCGGCGGGGTCCGGTTCGAGACGGTCAAGGCCGCCGTGCTGAAGAACGGCGTCCACCAGGGCCACCGCTTCCCGGTCGAGCTGCCGCCGGTTGCGGCCCGGGAACTGGCCGAAGCCGTCGAGAAGATCGGGCGGGCGCTGCACGACGAAGGCTTCTTCGGCATGGTCGGCGTCGACGCGATGCTCTCCGCGGACGGCACGCTCTACCCGTGCCTGGAGATCAACGCCCGGTTCAACATGTCGACCTACCAGAGCCGGATCGCCGAGAAGTTCATCCCCGAGGGCCGGCACGCCATCGCGGCCACCTTCTCGCTGAAGCTCCAGCGCGAGCACACCTTCGCCGAGGTCGAGACCGCACTCGGCGACCTGTTCTTCACCGGCGCCGGCGACACCGGCGTACTGGTCAACAACTTCGCGACGCTCAACGCCGCGGCCACCGGCGAGGGCTCCTTCCACGGCCGTCTCTACGCGATCTGCGTCGGGGACTCGCCGGAGGAGGCCCTCGCCGTCCGGACCGAGGCCGAGCGCCGCCTCGGCGTCATGGCAGGGGAAAACGCATGACCGACATCGACTACCCGGACCTCGCCGCGCGCTTCGGCACGCCGCTGTACGTCTACGACGGCGACGTCCTGCACGCGACCATCACCGGCCTGCGCGCGGTGCTGCACCCGGCGATCGAGGTGTTCTACTCGCTGAAGGCGAACCCGAACATCAGCGTCTTCGCCGCCCTGCACGGCGGCGGCGCGCGGGCCGAGGTTTCGTCCATTGTGGAACTGCAGACCGTGCTGAAAGCCGGGGCCCGGCCGGATGACATCATCTTCCTCGGCCCCGGCAAGAGCCAGGATGAGCTGCGGGCGTGCCTGGACACCGGCGTGTACGCCATCGTCTGCGAGTCCTTCGACGAGCTGGACGACATCGAACGGCTCGGCGCCGAACTCGGCAAGCAGCAGCGGGTGCTGTTGCGGATCAACCCGACCTGCGCGATCAGCGGGTCCCGGCTCACCATGGGCGGCAAGCCCCGCCAGTTCGGCATCGACGAGGCCCAGGTCCTCGCCGCCGGGCCGCGGCTGGCGGAGTACCGCCACGCCGACGTCGCCGGCATCCAGGTCTACATGGGCACCCGCATCCTCGACGCCGAGGTCATCGGCAAGAACACGCGCTACGCCCTCGACCTGGCCGAGCGGGTGGCCGCGGAGACCGGGATCCGGCTGGAAGCCGTCGACATCGGCGGCGGCCTCGGCGTCGCCTACTTCGAGGGCGAGGACGACCTCGAAGCCGCCGACGTGGCCGCCGAGATCAACCCGATGCTGGAGGCGTTCCACCGGGCGCACCCGGCGACCCGGCTGATCATGGAGTCCGGCCGGTTCCTGGCCGGGCGCGCCGGGGTCTACGTGCTCGGCGTCCGGTACGTCAAGGAGTCGATGGGGGAGCGGTTCGCGATCGCGGACGGCGGCACCCACCACCACATGGCGGCCGTCGGCATCGGCTCGTTCGTCAAGCGCAACTTCCCGGCCGTGCTGCTCACCCCGCGCGACGCCGGGGACGACACCGACGACACCGTGGAGCCGGGCCCGTGGACCGTCACCGGGCCGCTGTGCACGCCCAACGACACCCTGCTCAAGCAGGTGAAGCTGCCCGACCTGCGCGCCGGCGACCTGGTCGGCGTCCTGAACTCCGGCGCCTACGGGCCGTCGGCCTCGCCCGGGCTGTTCCTCAGCCACGGGTTCCCCGCCGAGGTGCTCGTCCGCGGGGGTGCGGCCTACCTGGTCCGCGACCGCGACGAGCCCGCGGACCTGCTGCGCAAGCAGCACCTGCACCAGCCCCTTACCGACAGCATGGGAAGTGAGCCGAGATGAACCGCACCGAGATCGTCGCCCACCTGGAGATCGCCCTGTCCGCCGTGCTCAACAAGGAGATCGGCGGCGTCACCCCGGAGCTGCGCCTGTTCGAGGACCTGGCGCTCGACTCCACCAGCGTCATCGAGCTCCTGATGAGCCTCGAGGACACGATCGGCCTCGAGATCGACCCGGACGAGCTCGGCCCGGAGGTCTTCCGCACGGTCGGCAGCCTGACCGACTACATCGAGTCGGCCTTCGCCAGGGCCGCCGCGGCGGTCTGACGCCATGTCCCTGCAAACGCTTGCCCCGCCGGGCCGGGCGGCGGTACCCCCGCGCCCGGCCGGGGTGCACCTGAGCGGTGTGACGCACCGGGTGTTCACCGAGCGCGCCAAGCCGGTGTTCGGGATGCGCCCCGAGCTGGCGCGGCTCATGGTCGAGACCTTCGGCGCCGCGGCGGACCAGGAGGACTTCCTGGCCCGCACCGGCAACGGGTTCATCGAGATGACCGAGGTCCTCCTGGCGGACGCGGGCGCCCCGCTGCCGCCGCTGGACGCGGTGGTGCTCGCCTACCACTCGCCCGACCTGTACCACTCCGAGGTCGCCGGCTGCTACCTGGCCGGCCGCCTGCCCGGGAACCCGGAACCGTGCTCGGTCGCCGGGCCGGGACCGGGTGCGGCGTTCACGGCCCTGCGCCTGCTGGACGGGATGTGCCGGCTCGGCGAGGCGACCTCGGCGGCACTGCTGGTGTACGACCAGAACGCCGTCCTGTGGGACAGCGGCCACCCGGCCACCCACCGCCCGGACGCGGCGGTGCTGCTGCAGGCCGGCGCGACCGGCGACGTCGCGGTGACGGAGCTGGAGGAGGTGCGCCTCGGCGGCACCGGGCCGCACAGCGCCACCCTGGCGCTGGCGGACGTGCTGTACCGGCACCCGGGCGTGGCGGTGCTGGCCGGAGCGGGCCTCGCCAAGCGGCTCGCGGGAACGCCGTACGCCGGGCGCGTCGAGGCGGTGCCGGACCTGTGGTGCACGGGCGTGTGGGCCGGTCTCGCGCGGCGGTGGCCACTGGAGGAGCCGGTGCTGCTGGCCGACTTCGAGCCGGCGAGCGGCACGTTCTGCAGCTGCCTGCTCGTGCCGGGGAGGGAGCACTGATGGACACGGGGCTGTCCCGGGTCGCCGTGCGGCTGCCCGGCCGGGTCGAGGCCGTCGACGACGTGCTCGTGCGGTCGGGCGCCAAACCGCTGGAGCGGCGCATGTTCGGCCGCATCTACGGCCTGCGCGACAGCCCGGTGCTCGCGCCGGGCGAGCGGATGGCGGACCACCTGGCCGAGGCCGGGCGGGCCGCGCTCGGCGGCGGGCCGGCGAGCCTGGTGCTCTACGGCCACACCCTGCTCATCGCCGAGCTCGACCTGTGCGGCGAGTTCCCGGACCGGCTGCGCGCCGCGCTCGGCCTGCCCGGCGTCCCGTTCTTCGGGGTGTCGCACGTGAACTGCACGTCGGTGCTGCGCTCGGTCGAACTCGCCCGGCGCTACCTGGCCCGGCCCGGCGCGGCCCCGGACGACCGGGTGCTCGTGCTCGGCGGCGACCAGGGCAGCGCCAGCGACCGCGGCCGCTACATCCCGGGCACCACCGTCGCGGGTGACACCGCGGCGGCGCTCGTGGTGGAAAACGGGCCCGCGCGCTACCGCTACCTCGGCGGCGCGAGCACGCGTGACACGCGGTTCCACCGCAGCCTGCGGATGACCAAGGAGGAGTTCACCCTCTTCGGCAAGGTCTGCTGCGAGCAGGCGGTCGCCGTGGTGGGCGCCGCGGCGCGGGACGCCGGCCTCACCCTGTCCGATGTGGACTGGGTGCTGCCGGACCTGTCCAACCGGATGTTCTGGCGCACGTTCAGCGGGTTGTCCGGGTTCCCGTTCGAGAAGATCCCCCTGGACCTGGTCGCCGAGCGCGGGCACAACTTCGGGGTCGACTCCCTGCTCGCCCTGCAGCACGCCGACGCGGCCGGACGGCTGCGTCCCGGGCAGCGCTGCGCCCTGGTCTCCGTGGGCCAGGGCGCCTACTTCCAGTCGGTGATCGTCGAGGTCGTGGAGGAGAAGTGAGCACCAGCCTGCTCGAATGCGAGGGAACCGCACGCAGCGACGGCCTCGCCGCCGGTCTCGCGCGGGCCCTGCCCGCCACCCCGGCCGACCGGCTGGCCCCCGGCCGGTACGCGGCCGTGCCCGCCGCGGCCGTCCCCGAGGGCGCCGAAGTGCGCACGCACAGCCTGGCCGACCGCGAGGACATCGTCTTCCTCGCCTGCCCCGGCCGTCCCCGCGAAGAGCGCGACGCCCACGAGCTGGCCGACTTCGGCCGGCACCTGGCCGCGGTCCGGCTGGGGGTGCTGCGCTCGGTGCTCGACCACGTCGTCGAGCACCTGTCGAACCGCACCAGCGGCGACGAACCGCTGATCCGCAAGCAGCTGATCGTCGGCGCGATCGGGGACGTGATGGCCGCGGTGGAACGGCTGCGCGCGCAGGTGCGCTCGCAGCGGCACCCGGTCGCCGTCGCCGACGTCCACCGCGAACTGGACGAACTGGGCTGGCGGGTGGCCCAGCACCTCGGTGCCTCCGGCTTCCTCGCCACCTCACCCGCGCGGTCGCTCTACGTCTCGGCCCTGGTGGCCGGCACCTGGGTGGACCGGGAACCGGAAGGAGAACCGGCATGATCGAGCTGAGCGACCGCGTCCGCGCGGTCCGCGACCTGAGCCGGGAGGCGGCCGCCGACCTGCGGTCCCGCGCCCTGGCCATCGACGTCGACCCGGACGCGATGGACGAGCACTACGGCTCGCCCGTGTTCGAGATGGTCCGGCAGGCCGACACCCCGCCGCAGTACCGCGAGTCGCTGCCGTCGACGCCGTTGCTGCGCGCGATGGAGCGCGGCTCGTGCCTGGAGAACGTGGCCGGGCTGATCGAACTGGCCCGCGGCGACGTCGGCGCGATCCTGGCCTGTCCGTCACCCGGCCTGGCCGGGGTGTTCGTCGAGCTGCTCGGCACGCCCGAGCAGCAGGAGTGGTTCTTCACCCGGATGCACGGCGGCCGCCGCTGGTCGTTCTTCGCGATGACCGAAGAGGGCCGCGGCAACGACGCGACGGCGATGGAGACCCGCTTCGAGCGTGACGGCGACGGCTGGCGGCTTCACGGCGGCAAGTGCTACGTCGGCAACGCCGCCCGCGGCAGCGTCGGCGTGGTGTTCGGCCGCACCGGCCGCGGCGCGCTGTCGATCCGCGCGGCGCTGGTCGAGCTCCCGGCGCCCGGCTGGCACGGCGAGAAGCTCGAGATGATCGGCCTGCGCGGCGCCTACATCAGCAGACTGTCCTTTTCGGACGTCGCCATCCCCGCCGGCCGCATGCTCGGCGACCACCTGCCGGCGACACGGCGGGGCATCTTCGCCGCCATCACGACGTTCAACCACATGCGGGTGCGGATCGCCGCGTCCGCCGTGGGCACGGCCCTCGCCATGGTCGAATACGTGCTGGAGCACCGCAAGAACGCCCCCGGCGGCCAGCTCGCCCTCGCCCGCGCCGAAGCGGGCCGCGAGCTGGTGTACGAGGCGGCGGCGCGGATCGACCGCGACCCCGAGCGCGGCTACCTCTCCAGCGCCGCGAAGCTCGGCGCGATCGGGCTGGCGGTGGGCACCGCGCACTGGGCGTCCGCCGCGCTGGGCCCGGCCGGCCTGATCGAGCACCCGCTGCTGGAGAAGTGGACGCGGGACGTGCACGCGTTCGAGTTCATGGAGGGCACCAGCAACATCCACCGCCTGCACGTGGCGCGCGGGTACCAGGCGGGAGACGCCGATGCCTGACCTCGGGATCGACACGATCGCGTTCGCCTCCGCCCGGCGCGAGGAGTACGTGCCGCTGTCGACGTTGCCCGGAGCCGCCGACCTGGTGCCGCCGGAACGGCTGGCCGCGGCCGGGATTCCGTTGTCGCGCCTGATGGTCCGGATCCCGGAGGACGACGACGTCGACGTCACCGCGCAGGTGCTGGCCGCCCTCGGCCCGCCCGCCGTGCCGCAGCCGCTGTTCTTCGTGCGTTCCGGGCCGCTGCGCGATCCGAACGTCGCCGCCCTGGCCGGGCTGGTGCACCGCAGCGGCTGGGAGGGCGAGGACGTCGGTCTTTCGCACCTCGACGAGCTCGGCGGCACGGCCGTCTTCGGGCTCCTGGAGTGGGCGGTCGAGAGCGAGGCGACGGCGGTCATCTGCGACGAGCCGCTGTTCGCCGACGCGGCCTGCGGCCAGCCACGGTTCGCGGCGGTCGGCGTCCGGGTGCGCCGCGGGGCCTCCCCGCTGGCCGTTTCCGGCTGTGGGGAAGGGAAACCGGCGCTGACCGGTGACCACCGGTTCACCGGCCGCGGCCCGTGCGACGCGTGGCTGGCGTTCTGCGCGGCGGTGGCCGAAGGGGTGGTCGCCGACGGCGAGCGCGTCCTGCTGCACACGCGCGGGCCGCTGCGCGAGGGCTGGTTGTCCCTGGTCGCGGTGGACGTCACCGCGCTGCGGCTGGTGCCCGCGGCCACTGTGGATCTGCTCGGAGGGAGCCTGCTCGGGGGGCGGAGTGGATGAGAATCGGCGTGGACCTGATGTCGATCCCGCGGTTCGCGGAGGTCGCGGCGCACCAGCGCTACCGGACGCTGGTCTTCACCCCGGTGGAACTGGAGCAGGCCGCCCGGATGGGTGCCGAACGGTCCCTGGAACGGCTGGCCGGGCGGTTTTCCGTCAAGGAGGCCACCTGCAAGATGCTGGGCCGTGGCTTCGGCCAGGGCTTGCGCTGGCGTGACATCGAGGTCACCAACGACGACTGGGGAGCGCCGTTGGTGACGCTGGGCGGGGGAGCGGCGGAGATCGCGGACGAGGCCGGCCTGGAGGAGATCGTGGTGACGCTGAGCCACCAGGCCGACCTGGTGGTCGCGGTCGCGGCGGCGGGGTGTGCCCGCCCGCCCCGCCCGTTCCGCCGGGCGGCGGAGCCCGCTCCGGCCGCTCCGGTCCTGGCCCGGTTCGACGAACTGGCGGTCCTGGCCGCCGACCTGTTCTCGGTTCCCCCGACCGAAGTGGCCGCCGCGGCATCGTTCGCGGGCGATCTGGGGGTCACGTCGGTGGTGGTGATCGAGCTGCTCGCCCGGATCGAGCACCGGTACGGCATCCGCATCCCGGAGGCCGGCATCTACCGGATGACCGACCTGCGGCACACCTACGGCGTCGTCGCCGAGGCGGCCGGATGGTAGGGCGGGCAAGGAGAAGGGGCCTTCCGTGAGCGGAAGGCCCCTTCTCGCGCGGGTGCCGGCCCCAAGCGCCCCAATGTGGCGTTCGTTGCGTTGGACGCACCCAATGTGGC
>NZ_JBSGJD010000128.1:0-26726 GCF_053605405.1 Amycolatopsis sp. NPDC003861 | reverse complement strand
GGCGTTCGGTGCGTCAGACGCACCGAACGCCACATTGGGGCGTTCTGGATCAGTGACCGACGGGCCCGGCGTTCGGGTCCAGCGCGCCGGTGAAGATGAGCACGAACAGCAGCACGCCCAGGACCAGCCGGTACACCACGAACGGGACGAAGCTGCGCTTCTTGATGTACGCCATCAGCCAGGCGATCACCGCGTAGCCCACGCCGAACGCGACCAGCGTGGCCAGGATCGTCGGGCCCCACTGGGCGGGGACGTTGCCCGAGCCGATGTCCTTGAGCTTGTACACGCCCGATCCGAACACCGCCGGCAGCGCCAGCAGGAACGAGTACTCCGCCGCCTCCGCTCGGGTGTAGCCGAGCAGCAGGCCCGCGCTCGTCGTGCCGCCCGAACGGGACACGCCCGGGATCAGGGCCAGCGCCTGCGCGAACCCGAACCCGAGGCCGTGCGGCACGGTCAGGTCGTCCAGCGTGCGCTCCTGCTTGCCGATCCGGTCGGCGATCAGCAGGATCACGCCGAACACGATCAGCACCGTCGCGGTGATCCGCAGGTCGCGGAACGCGCTGTCGATCTCGTCCTGCAGCAGCAGGCCGAGCACCACGATCGGCAGCGAGCCGACGATGATCAGCCAGCCCAGGCGGGCGTCCGGGTCGCGGCGCCACTCCGCCTTGTACAGCGAGAAGAACCAGGCCCTCAGGATCCGGCCGATCTTGGGGCCGAAGTAGATGATCACCGCCAGCTCGGTGCCGATCTGGGTGACGGCGGTGAACGCCGCGCCCGGGTCGTCCCAGCCGGCCAGGGCCGCGACGATCCGCAGGTGCGCGCTCGACGAAATCGGCAGGAACTCCGTCAGGCCCTGGACCAGGCCCAGGACGAGTGCTTCGAACCACCCCACGTCAGGCCACCCCCGCCAGCTCGAGCGCCTCGGCGGCCGTGCGCAACGCCGAGGCCGGCTCCGGGCCGTAGGGCGACACCGACAGGGTCGTCACGCCGGCTTCGGCGTATTCCGTCATCTTCTCCGCGATCCGTTCCTTCGGGCCCAGCAGCGACGTCGCGTCGAGGAACTCGGCCGGCACCGCCGCCATCGCCCCCGCCCGGTCGCCCGCCAGGTACTTCTCCTGCACTTCGGCGGCCTCGGCCGCGAATCCCATCCGGCACGCCAGCCGGTTGTAGAAGTTCTTCTCCTTGCTCCCCATCCCCCCGAGGTAGAGCGCCGCGTAGCCGCGGACGGCGTCCGCGCAGGTCCGCCAGTCCTCGCCCGGCACCAGCGGCACTGAAGGGACGACGTCGAAGCCGTCCAGGTTGCGTCCGGCCCGCTCGGCGCCGGCGCGGACGTGGGCCAGCTGTTCCCCCGCGTGGGCCGGCGAGAAGAACACCGGCAGCCAGCCGTCGGCGATCTCGCCGGCCAGCTCGAGGTTCTTCGGGCCGATCGCGGCCAGGTACAGCGGGAGGTGCTTGCGGGCCGGGCGGACGGTCAGCCGCAGCGCCTTGCCCGGGCCGTCCGGCAGCGGCAGCGTGAAGTGCTCGCCCTCGAACCGCACCCGCTCCCGCCGCAGCGCCGAACGCACGATGGCGGCGTACTCCCGGGTCCGGCCCACCGGCGAGGTGAACCGCACACCGTGCCAGCCCTCGGACACCTGCGGGCCGGACACGCCGAGGCCGAGCCGGAACCGGCCGCCCGACAGCGTGTCGAGCGTCGCGGCGGTCATCGCCGTCATGGCCGGCGTCCGGGCCGGGATCTGCAGCACAGCGGCCCCGACGTCGATCCGCGACGTCCGCGCCGCGATCCAGGTGAGCACGGTCACCGCGTCCGAGCCGTAGGCCTCCGCGGCCCACACGACTGCGTAGCCGAGGTCCTCCGCCTGTTTCGCCAGGGCCAGGCTCGCGGGGTCGTTCCCCGCTCCCCAGTAGCCGAGATTCAGTCCGAGTCGCACGGGGCCAGACCCTAACGGGGGCCATGATCGCGACACGACTCACCTTGGTCTCCTCCGGACGGGGCAGCCCACTAGGCTCGGCGGTCGTGGAAAAGCGACTGCTCGGCCGCTCGGGACTGCGCGTCTCCCGTATGGCGCTCGGCACCATGACCTGGGGTGGCGACACCGACGCGGAGGAGGCCGCCAGCCAGCTGGTCGCCTTCGTCGACGCCGGCGGCACCCTGGTGGACACGGCCGACATCTACGGCGAGGGCGAGAGCGAGCGGGTGCTCGGCTCGCTGCTCGGCGACCTCGTGCCCCGTGAAGACGTCGTCCTCGCGACGAAGGCCGTCGCCAAGCGCACCGACGGGCCGTTCGGCGGCGGTGCCTCCCGCGGCGCCCTGCTCACCGCGCTCGACGGCTCGCTCAAGCGGCTCGGCACCGACCACATCGACCTGTGGCAGCTGCACGCCTGGGACGACTGCGTGCCGCTCGCCGAGACCCTCGCCGCCCTCGAGTACGCCGTGACCAGCGGAAAGGTTCGCTACGTCGGCGTCTCGAACTACGCCGGCTGGCAGCTGGCCACCGCCGCCGCGGGCGCCTCGGCCCTCGCGCCGATCGTCTCCACCCAGGTCGAGTACTCGCTGCTGGAACGCGGGGTGGACCGCGAGGTGGTGCCCGCGGCCGCGCACCACGGCATCGGGCTGCTCCCGTGGGCGCCGCTCGGCCGCGGCGTGCTGACCGGCAAGTACCGCACCGGCACCCCCGCCGACTCCCGCGGCGCGAACAGCGCCTACGCCGGGTACGTCGAGCACCACCGCACCGACCGCGCCGCCCGGATCGTGCAGGCGGTCGCGACCGCCGCCGACGGCCTCGGCACGTCCCCGCTGGCCGTCGCCCTGGCCTGGGTCCGCGACCGGCCCGGCGTCGTCGCCCCGGTCGTCGGCGCCCGGGACACCGGCCAGCTCACCGGCTCGCTGACGGCCGAGGACATCACCCTCCCGCCCGCCATCCGGTCCGCGCTCGACGACGTCAGCGCGATCGAGGTCGGCTACCCCGAACGCTGGCCGCGGTGAGCGCCAGGTGTCTGTTCGGTGACACGCACGTGACGGCACGGGGATCGAGGAGCATGCTGGTGAAGACCGACCGCCGAGGGACAACTGGAGGCCGCAACGTGCATCGGCTCGCCGCCGTGTCGTGGCTCGCGCTCCCGCTCGCCGGTGCCCTGGTGCTCTCGGGCTGCTCGTCGGCCAAGTCGACCTCCGACGACCTCCAGATCGTCGCGAACCCGACCGCCGCGCGCCCGGCCGTCTCCCCCGCCGTGACCGTGCCGCCCGCCGGTCAGGTCCTGCGCGACGGCTCGGTGTCGGCCGTCGCCGTGGACGCGAAGACCTCGACCCTCGTCGTTGCGGTTTCTTCGCCCCCGGCTCTGCGGCTGTACGACCTGAACGCGCTCGCGTCACCCCCGGTGAATATGCCGTTATACAGTGCTGCGTCCCGGTTGACGGTGTCGCCGGGGCGGGTGGAGATCGCGGAGCCCGGTCAGGGTGTGGTGCAGCAGCTGACGTTGCCGGATCGGAAGCTGACAGAGACGAAGATCGGCGGGCAGCCGGCGTCGAGCATCGTCTACGGGGCCGATCGCCTGGTCGCGATGGGGGCGGGCAAGGACATCCGGGTGCTGCCGGCCGCGGGTCCGGCGCGGACGATCGGCGGGCAGCTCTACAGCGCCGACGACGTGGTCGACACCGGGGACGGTGTGGTGGTGCTGGATCGGCTGCGGACGGCGGTGTTCTCGGTCGACGTCGCCGCCGGGAAGGTCGGCGAAGGCTTGCGGGCGGGCGATGGCGCCGCGAACGCCGTGGCGGATTCCTACGGCCGGGTGCTGGTGACCGACGCGCGGGCGGGGGCGCTGCTGGCGTTCTCGTCGGGTCCGCTGATCCTGAAGCAGCGTTTCCCGGTGCCCGGTGGGGCGTACGGGATCGCTTACGACGCCACGCGGAGCCTGGCGTGGGTGACGCTCACCGAACGGAACGAAGTGGCCGGGTTCGACGTCCGCGGCGGCGAGCCCGTGGAGAAGTACCGGTTCCCCACCGTGCGCCAGCCGGATTCGGTGGGGGTGGACGAGAAGAGCGGCCGGGTGATCGTCGGCTCGGCCGCCGGAGAAGGGACCCAGGTGATCCAGCCATGACAGCGGTCGGCGAGGCGGTGGTCGAAGGGGATTGGGAGTATCGCCGCCTGCACCTCCCCCCGGGTGTGTCCCGGCGTGCGGCGGCGATCCAGCTCTCCATCCACGCGGAGTTCGCGGGCTGGGAACTGCGCACCGTGCGGCTCTACGCCGACGGCACGCGCCGGGTCTGGCTCCGCCGCAAGAAGACGGCGCAGAGCCTCCCCGGCGCCCTCCCGACCTAGCCGGCCACCCGGTTCAGCCAGTCGCCCCAGGTCTTTTCCTCGACGTCCGCGTCCGCACCCGGGGCGAACAGGTCGTGGCAGGCGACCATCGCGCCCTGGAAGCCGCGGACGAACCGGTACATCGCGTCCGGCGTCCGGATGCCGACCGTCTGGTCGTTGACGGCGTAGACCACGCCTCCCCCGCCGAGCCGGACCCGGTCGCCCTCGGCAGGACGGGCGGTCAGACCCAGGGCAGTGCCCAGGCGTGTCCACACCTCGTCCCAATCCGCCACCGGCGGGCCGAACGCGGTGACCGGGGTCGCGGTCCGGTCCGCGAAGTGCGTCACGTACTCGACCAGTGTGCGGAAGAAGAGGTCGCCGCCCGCGGTCATCGCCTCGAACTCGTCCTCCCAGTCGTCGCCCGGCAGGAAGCCGCTGGTGACGCAGCGGAGCACCGTGCTGCCGCCGCCGCGGCCCTCGATGAGGAACTCGTAGGCGATCCGGCGGCCGTCCGGTGCGGTGTCGCTGCCGTAGGCGAGCTTCTCCGCCGGGTCCCACTCGCTGATCCGGAACTCGGGCCGGTAGGCCCCGAAGGCGCCGCGGACCGTGCCGCCGGTGCCGCCCTCGACCTCGTTGCGGCCCATGAACCACGAGTCGATGCCCGGGCCGGTCGCGATGGCTTCCCACACCTGCTCCGGCGTCGCGCCGACTTCGGCGACGTCGGTCAGTTCGAACTCGTACCCCACTTCAGGACTCCTCCGGGACGCTCGGGTGCACGGCGACGACCACCCGGTACGAGCGGCCCTTCTCGGCCGCTTCGTCGTGGTACTTCCCCACCAGCGTGGTGACGGCGGTGGTGAGTTCTTCGGCGAACGCGGCCCGGTCGGCGGCGGAGGCGAACCGCACCTCGCCGTCGAGCGCGAACGTCGCCAGGCGCTGCTTGGCCTTGGCCGCGCCGGTGATCAGCAGGCCGACGTCCCGCACGAGCCGGCCGGCGACGGCGAGCAGCCACCGCGCCGAGAGCCGGTCCGGTGAGCGGGCCGGGTCCGGCTGCACCGCGGCCAGCGCCGTCGGCGAAATGACGTACGACGCCGCCGTCGCTCGCATCATCCGCTCGGTGACGTTGCCCTTGCGGCGTTCCTCGACCAGCTCGACCAGGCCGTGGCTCTCCAGCGCGCGCAGGTGGTAGTTGACCTTCTGGCGCGGCAGGCCGACGCGCGCGGCGAGCATGGTCGCCGAGGCCGGCTCGGCCAGCTCGGCCAGCAGCCGGGCCCGGACCGGGTCCAGCGACACCTCGGCCGCCGCCGCGTCTTCGATCACCGCCACGGGAAACATGCGCCCAGCATCCAACCGAACAGAGAAGTTGTCAAGAACGATCGAGCTGTCGGTCGATGAGGGTCTGGAAGTGCGGACACGTCATGAGGTCGTCGTGCCGGCAGTCACCTTCGATCAGCTCGAGCGCGGCCTGGGCGCGCGCGATCCGGGTCCGGAGCCGCTCCCGCTGGCGGGCCGCCATCGCCGCCCGCCCGGCCGCGGACCGGTCGGTCAGCATCGACCGGATGTCCGCGAGTTCGAACCCGGCTTCCTTCGCCACCAGGATCGCGGCCACCCGCCGCAGGTCCGCGTCGGTGTACCGGCGCCGGGTGCCGGCGCGGGCGGGGGTCAGCAGCCCTTCCGCTTCCCAGTAGCGCAGCACGTGGGCCGGCAGCCCGAACCGGGCCGCCACTTCGCCGATTGACTTCATGTCGGCATTAAGTCGCAGGATGGGTCGCATGTCCACGTTGCTGACCCTCCTCGACGCCCTCGACGACCGGCCGCAAGCCGTCCACCTGCGGGAACGCACTTACCAAGGACTGGGTGACGTCGTGGTCGACGTCGGTTGCGGCGGCGGGCGGGCCGTCGGCGAATTGGCCGCTCGCGGGGTCCGGGCCATCGGCGTCGACGCCGACCCGGCCATGATCTCGGTGGCGGCCGCGCGCTGGCCGGACGGCGAGTTCCACGTGGCCGACGCGACCACCCTGCCCCTGGACGACGGCGCGGTCACCGGCTACCGCGCCGACAAGGTCCTGCACGTCCTGCCCGACCCCGCGCTCGCGGTCGCCGAGGCCCGCCGCGTCCTCGCCCCGGGCGGCCGCGCGGTGCTCGCCGGCCAGGACTGGGACACGATCGTCATCGACTCGGACGATCCGGCGCGCACCCGCTCGATCGTCCACACGCGAGCGAACGGCATGCCACACCCCCGGATCGCCCGGCGGTACCGGAACCTGTTGCTGGACAACGGGTTCACGGAGGTGACGGTCGAGGTGCACACGGTGGTGTGGACGGACCCGGCGGCCCTGCCGGTCCTGGCCAACCTCGGCGGCGACGGCGCCTGGCTGGACGAGCAGTCGGCCCGCGCCCGCGAGGACCGGCTGTTCGTCGCGGTGCCGATGTTCGTCGCCGCCGGCACCCGCTGACCTCAGGCCCGCCGGCTCGCGTTGACCAGCGCGACCACCCGCGGCAGCACCTGGGCCGCGGCCTCCAGCGGCACGACGTGCCCCACCCCGGGCAGCACCACCGCCGTCCCGTTGCCGAGGCCGCGGACCCAGTGCTCCACATCGGACGCCCGGACGATCCGGTCCCGCTCCCCCACGATCGCCGTCACCGGGAGGTCGGCGACCTGGGCCAGCGCCGCGTCGCGCGCGTAGGCGTCCATGGCCGGGCGGAACACCGACACCGTGTGGGGCCAGTTGCCGCGGATCATCTTCACCGTCAGCTCGACCAGGTCCGGGTCCGGGTCGTCGCCGAACAGCCACCAGCGCAGGCCCGCGCTGACCGCCCGGCTGGTGTGCTCGCGCACCACGCCGAACAGCTTCGAGCCGAGCACCGCTTCGAGGTCGCGGGCCAGCTTGCCCAGCGCGTTCGGCCAGGTCGCCGACACCTCGGTGGCGAGGGTGCCCGACGACGTCGCCAGCAGCACCAGCCCCGAGACCCGCTCGGCGAACAACGCCGGGTGCCGCTGGGACAGCGACATGATCGCCAGGCCGCCCATGTCGTGGCCGACCAGCACCACGCGGCCCTCGGGCACCTCGCGGGTCAGCAGCTCGGCGAGGTCGTCGCCGAGCTGGGCCATGGTCGCGGTGCCGCGGCGCGCCCGCCCGGAGCCGCCGTGGCCGCGCTGGTCGTAGGTCAGCACGGCCACCGGCCCGTCGGCGGCGTCCGGCACCAGCGGCGCGATGCGGCCCCAGCTGCGCTGGTCGAGCGCGTAGCCGTGGACGAACACCACGGTCACCGGCGCGGCCGGGTCGCCCCGGCGGATCACCTGCAGGGGCGTGCCGTCGGCGAGCGCGAACCCGGTCATCAGCTGGTGCGCAGGAACCGGTCGAGTACGCGGGTGCCGAACTTCAGCGCCTCGACCGGGACCCGCTCGTCGACGCCGTGGAACAGCGCCGAGAAGTCGAGGTCCGCGGGCAGCTTGAGCGGCGCGAAACCGAAGTTGCGGATGCCGAGCTCCTGGAACGACTTGGCGTCCGTGCCGCCGGACAGCATGTACGGCAGCGTCTTCGCGCCCGGGTCCTCGGCCAGGACCGCGGCCGTCATGGCGTCCACGAGCGCGCCGTCGAAGGTGGTCTCGACCGGCGGGAGCTCCATCCACTCCTTCTCGATGTCCGGGCCGAGCAGCTCGTCGAGTTCGCGGTCGAAGGCCTCCAGCCGGCCCGGCAGGATCCGGCAGTCGACCGCGGCTTCGGCGACCGACGGGATGACGTTCGACTTGTATCCGGCGGTGAGCATGGTCGGGTTGGCCGTGTCGCGCAGGGTCGCGCCGATCATCCGGGAGATGTTGCCCAGCTTGGCGACCGAGCCCTCCAGGTCGTCCTCGGGGAAGTCCCAGCCGGTGATCTCGGTGACGCCGGCGAGGAACTCCTTCACCGAGTCGGTCAGCACCAGCGGGAACCGGTGGTTGCCGAGCTTGGCGACGGCTTCGGACAGCTTCGTGACCGCGTTGTCGCGGTGGATCATCGAGCCGTGCCCGGCGGTGCCGCGCACGCGCAGCTTCATCCAGCGGATGCCCTTCTCCGCCGTCTCGATCAGGTAGGCGCGGACGTCGTCCTTGAGCGTGATCGAGAAGCCCCCGACCTCGCTGATCGCCTCGGTGACGCCCTCGAACAGCTCGGGCCGGTTCTCGACCAGCCACTGCGCGCCGTACTTGCCGCCGGCCTCCTCGTCGGCCAGGAAGGCGAAGACGAGGTCCCGCGGCGGCACGATGTCGTTCAGCTTGTAGTGCCGGGCCAGCGCGAGCGCCATCGCGCACATGTCTTTCATGTCGACCGCGCCCCGGCCCCAGACGTAGTCGTCCTGGATCGCGCCGGAGAAGGGGTGCACCGACCACTCCGAGGCGTCGGCGGGCACGGCGTCGAGATGACCGTGGATGAGCAGGGCGCCCCGCTCGCGATCGGCCCCTTCGAGCCGCACGATCACGTTGTGCCGGTTCTTCCCGCCCGACTCGACGTAGGTGATCTCGTAGCCGGCGTCGGTCAGCTTCTCCGCCACGTACTCCGCCGCCGCCCGCTCGCCGACCAGCGTGTCGGGATCGCCGGTGTTGGTCGTGTCGATGCGGATGAGCTCGCTGGTCAGCGTGACGGCCTCGGCCGCGGCGGCTTCGATCAGGTTCGGTTCGGTCACCGGCCATTCCTATCATTGGCGCCGCCGGACGCGCTGGCCGTGGGAACAGACTGAGCTCGGTCGCCTAACCGGCCGAATACAACGTTATACAGGCTGGGCCTGCCGTCGCCTGTCGCGCACGTAGATGACCGGCGGCTTGCTGTCGCCCGGGCTGCGGCGGTTCATCTCGAACAGCGCGGTCGCGGCGATCAGGTCACTGAGCTTGGCGTAGCCGTAGGTGCGGGAGTCGAAGTCCGGGCGCTGCTTCGTGACGATGTTGCCGATGGCGGACAGCGACGCCCAGCCGTCGTCGTCGGAAGCGGCTTCGACCGCGTTGCGCAGCACGGCCATCAACGCGAGGTCGGCCGCGAGCTGCGCGGCGCGGGCGGACGACCTCTGCGCGGGTGCCGCATCGGCCGGCTCGGCCGCGCTGCCGGGGTAGCCGAGATTCTCGACGTAGATGAACTTGTCGCACGCCGCGACGAACGGCTTGGGTGTCTTGCGTTCGCCGAAGCCGTACACGGTCAGACCCGATTCGCGCAGGCGCGCCGCCAGCCGGGTGAAGTCGGAATCGCTGGAGACGATGCAGAAGCCGTCGAAGCGGTCAGAATACAGCAGGTCCATCGCGTCGATGACCATTGCCGCGTCGGTCGCGTTCTTGCCGGTGGTGTACGCGAACTGCTGGATCGGCTGGATCGACTGGGCCAGCAACTGATCTTTCCAGCCTTTCAGGCTCGCCCCGGTCCAGTCGCCGTAGGCGCGCTTCACATGCGCGGTGCCGTACTTGGCAACCTCGGCCAGCAGCGCCTCGGTGATCCCCGGCCGGGCGTTGTCCGCGTCGATGAGCACCGCCAGCTTGGCGGCGCTCTCACTGGTCGTGGCCATGTGCGCTCCCCCGTCATCCTCCGCCGAACCGAGAATCCGTCCCGGCCGGCCCGGGTGCATCCTGCCCGAACCGGAGACCCGGCGCGCTCCGGTCTCCCAGCCCGTCGCGAACATGAAATAAATTCGGCTACTTGCCGGTACGATCACTCGCCACCGGCTGGTGGACTGTCAGCCATGTCACCCTCGAAAGCCCGCCTCGCCGTGGCCGGCACCGCCTCCGCCGTCCTGCTGCTGCTCGGCAGCGCCGGTGTCGCCGACGCCGCCGTTGCCCGGCCCGCCGCCACGGCCGCCGCCGCGCCGTCCTACGCCACCTGGGTCGCCGATGTCACCGCGGTCACCACGCCGGCGGCCGACTACCTCACCCAGCGGCTCGCCGTCCCGGGTGGACGGACCGCCATCGTGCTCGACATCGACAACACGAGCCTGGAGACCTACTACAACGGCGGGTTCACCACGCCCGCCGTCAAGCCGGTCCTCGCGCTCGCCAAGCTCGCCCAGGCCAAGGGGGCCGCGGTCTTCTTCGTCAGCGACCGCACCGAAGTGCTCCGGTGGCCCACCGAAGGGAACCTGAAGGCCGTCGGGTACCCGGACGACGGGCTCTACCTGCGTCCCCTGTTCAACTTCGACCCGGTGCAGACCAACAAGACCAAGGCCCGGATCGCCATCGAACAGGCCGGCTACACGATCGTCGCGAACATCGGCAACAACACCACCGACCTCGACGGCGGGCACGCCGAGCGGACCTTCAAACTGCCGGACTACAACGGCGCGCTGTCCTGAACCGGCGCGATCGTCGTCCCGGCCACCGGCGGGCAGGTGAGCAGCCGGGGCTCGCCTGCCCCCGTGGCCACCACCGACGCCAGCAGCCGCACCGCCTCGCGGCCGAGGGCGCGCCGCGGTACCTCGAAGCCGCTGACTTCCGGGCTGGACGGCGGGCAGCCGAGCACCGCCAGCGACAGGTCGCCGGGAACCGACACCGCCGCCGCGTGCAGGGCCCGCTGCGCCGGAGCGCACACCGCCTCGTCGACGACCAGTGCGGTCACGCCGTCGGCTAACCAGCCGCGGACCGCCGTCGCGAGGCCGGTGCCGTCGGTGCGGACCACCAGGGCGGGCTCGATGCCGGTGCCGCTCTCCCGCTCGCGCGCGGCCGGGGTGTCGGCCGGCTCGCGCAGGTGGCGGATCCGCCGGTGCCCCGCCTGCCGCAGCCGGGCGAGCACTTCGGCCGACGCCGATGCGTAATCGGCGTCGACGTACGGGACGCGGAGCTCCGGGCAGCGTCCGATGTGGACGATCGGGTACCCGGTGGCGAGCTGTTCCGCGGGCACCGGACCGCCGAAGAACAGGCAGCCGTCGGCGAGCCGGCTGCGGCGCGGGAAACCGGGGCCGGGCGCGGTGAACATGATCAGGTCCTTGCCGAGCACGGCCGCTTCCGCCGCGATGCCGGCCAGGATCGCCTGGTGCGCCTCGAACGCCGGGCCGGCGGCGCAGATCCCGAAGAGGCCGTGGCCCGCCTGTCGTTTCGCCAGCGGATCGGCGTAACCCAGCCGCTGGGCGGCCTCCAGCACGCGCAGCCGGGTCGCCTCGGCCAGCCGGACCCCGGTGCGGTTGCCGCCGAGCACCACCGACACGGTCGCCTGGGAAACCCCGGCCACGCGCGCGATGTCGGCCTGCCGCACCCTGCCCATCGGGCACCTCGCTCGCCGGTCGCCGGGGTCAGCTGATCGATTCAGACTGCAAGCCCGCTTCGGGACGCGTCAACGGTTTTGCCCGAAACTCCCGTTGATCCGGCCCGGTCATACCGGCGGCGGGTGGCAGGATGCGGCCATGCGCTCCTTGCCCCTCGACGGCGTCACCGTCGTGTCGTGCGAACAGGCGGTGGCCGCGCCGCTGGCCACCCGGCACCTGGCCGACCTCGGCGCCCGGGTGCTCAAGATCGAGCGGCCGGGCACCGGCGACTTCGCCCGCGCCTACGACGAAACCGTGCACGGCCTCTCCAGCCACTTCGTGTGGCTGAACCGGTCGAAGGAGAGCGTGACCCTCGACCTCAAGAGCGACGCGGCGCCCGGCGTGATGGCGGCGCTGCTGGACCGGGCGGACGTGTTCGTGCAGAACTTCGCACCCGGCGTCGCGGACCGGCTCGGGCTGGGCGCGGCCACCCTGCGCGCGACCCGGCCGCGGCTGATCACGTGCTCGGTGTCGGGTTACGGCTCGACCGGGCCGTACCGCGACGCGAAGGCGTACGACCTGCTGATCCAGTCCGAAGCGGGGCTGGTGTCGGTCACCGGCTCCGAGGAGGAGCCGGCCAAGAGCGGCATCCCGGCCGCGGACATCGGCGCCGGGATGTACGCGTTCTCCGGCATCCTCTCCGCGCTGTACGACCGCGAGCGCACCGGGCAGGGCACCGAACTCGAGGTGAGCCTGTTCGACTCGCTGGTGGAGTGGATGGGCTTCCCGCTGTACTACGCGGGCTACGGCGGGACACCGCCGCCGAGGACGGGCACCAGCCACGCCGCGATCGCGCCCTACGGAACGTTCGCCGCGGGCGACGGGACCGAAGTGGTGCTGGCGGTGCAGAACGACCGCGAGTGGGCGGCGTTCTGCGAGCACGCGCTCGCCCGCCCGGACTGGGTCACCGATCCGCGGTTCGCCACCGGCAGCGCCCGCGTGACCCACCGGGCGGAACTGGAGGCCGCGATCGACACGATCTTCGCCGAGCTCACCGGCGCTGCCTTGGAGGCACGGCTGGCGGCGGGCCGGATTGCCTATGCGCGTCGCCGCGACCTACCGGAAGTCTTGGCGCACCCCCAGCTCACGGCCCGCGACCGGTTCGCCGAGGTGGCGACCCCGGGCGGGCCGATCCGGGCGACGCTGCCGCCGATCACGGTGGCCGGCCGGGCGCCGCGGATGGCCCCGGTGCCGGCGCTGGGCGAGCACACGGACGCGGTGTTGAGGGAGTTCGGCTTCGACGCGGACGCACTGCGGCGTCAGGGCGCGGTGTAGCGCGTCAGGTCTCCAGGATGTGCCGGGCCCGGGTGAGCACCGGCTTGTCCACCATCCGCCCGTCCACAACGGACACCCCATCCCCCGCCGCCAGGACCCGGCGGGCCCACGCGCGCTCGGCCTCCGTCGGGGCGAACCCCTCCCGGACCGGCCCCACCTGCCGCGGGTGGATACACAGCTTGCCCCCGAAACCCAGCGAACGCGCATACCGGACGTCTTCCGCAAGCCGGGCCGGGTCGTGCAACTCCGTGGTGACGCCGTCCACCGGCGGGGCCAGCCCGGCCGCCGCCGAGGCGATCACCAGGCGCGATCGCGCGTAGACGAACGGATCCCGGTCCTCCGGCGTCACCCCGAGCTGGGCCGCCAGGTCCACACTGCCGAACGCCAGCCGCCGCACCGAAGGCGCCGCGGCCAGCTCACCCGCGCGTTCCACGCCGAGCGCGGTCTCGACGAGGGCGACCACCTCACCGAACCCGGCGAGCACCCCCGGCGTCTCCGCCTTCGGCACCATCACCGGCACGCCCCGCGCGGTCACCATCGCGGCGTCCTCGGCGAACCACGGGGTCCCGGGCGCGTTGATCCGGACCATCGCGCGGTCACGCTCGAGCCACTCGCGCACCGAAGCGCGGGCCGCATCCTTGGCCTCCGCCGAAACGGCGTCCTCCAGATCCAGGATCACGACCTCGGCGCCACTGGCGACCGCCTTGCCGAAGCGATCGGGCCGATCGCCGGGCACGAACAGGTACGTCGTCGCGGCCACCCGGTCACGATAGCCGTAAGGGGTCCGGGGCCGCCGGACTGCGTGATCACCCGATGCGACGCCTCACCCCTCAGGACGAACGTGGGCTCCACGACGGAAGGAGCCCTCATGCGAGGCGATTGGATCCACGACTGGGTGCAGGTGGAGATGGCGTACCGGGCCGGGGAGCGCCCGGCGCCGGTGGTGCGCGAGCGGCCGGCTTCGCACCCGTGGAAAACGCTGTGGGCCGCGCTGTTCCCGCCGCGCCGGGTCGTGGTGCGCCACCCGTGACGGCGGTCAGCGAGCTCCGGCGTGCACCCGCTCGACCGTCTCGACCAGGGTGTCCAGGCCGGGCAGGACCGCGTCCGCCACCGCCGGGTCCTGCGGGCCGTCGTGCCGGTTGACCCACACGCGCGGGATGCCCAGCGCCTGGGCGGGCACCATGTCGTGGAAGTGGCTCTGCGCCACATGCACCCAGTTCGCGGCGGTCGCGTCGAAGGACGCGGCGAACCGCCGGAAGTGGCCGTGCCCCGGCTTGTACTCGCCGACGTCCTCCGCGGTCACGATCGCGTCGATCGGCACCACCAGCCGCCGCTGGGTCTCGCCGATGAGGTCGCGGTCGCAGTTGGTCAGCAGCGCGAGCCGCCAGCCCGCTTCCCGCAGCGCGGACAGGGCCGGCCGGACGTCCGCGAACACCGGCCAGTACGGCAGCCCGGTGCCGAGCACCGACGCGTCGTCCGCCACCAGCTCCAGCCCGGCTTCGGCCGCGGTCCGGCGCACGGACTCGGCGAGCACCTCCCGGTAGCGCCGCACCGGCACTTCGGCCTGAACCTGCGGCTCGATCCGGTTGTAGACCTCGAGCAGGTCCGCGCCGCGGCCGGGGAACAGCAGCTCCAGCCCGGTGGTGATGCCGTGGCGCCAGTCCACCAGCGTGCCGAAGCAGTCGAACGTCGCCCAGCGGATCATCCTGTCCTCTCCCCTGCGTCGGTGCAGCCGTCCGGATACCCACACCGGGCCGGCCTCATTCACGGCCGGACCGTGATCGACGCTCCCGGCCGCAGGGTGATGGTCCGCCGCCAGGTCCCGGCCCGCACTTCGGTCCGGGTGCCGCCGACGCTGCGGATCACCGCCTTGGTGACCTTCCCGGCCCGCCATGCGACGTCCACCTCGAAGCCGCCGCGCACGCCGATCCCGGTCACCCGGCCCGACGCCGCCCACGCCGACGGCAACGCGGGCAGCAGTTCCAGCACCCCCGGCCGCGAGTACACCAGCATTTCGAGCATCGCCGTGGGCGCGCCGAGGTTCGCGTCGATCTGGAAGATCGCGTAGCTGCCCTGGCTGTACATGTCGAAGAAGTTCGGCGCGGTCCCGTTGCCGTTGTCCACCGACGGCCGCAGCACCGTGAGCAGCAGCTGGTACGCACGCTCGGCGTCCTTGAGCCGCGCCCAGCACGCCGAGCGCCACGCGGTCGCCCAGCCGTAGCTGTCCATCCCGCGCGCGATCAGCAACGCCCGGACGCCGTCGAGCAGTTCGCGCGGTGCCGTGTCGGCCGCGATGCGGTCGCCCGGGAAGAAGCCGATCAGCGGGGACAGGTGCCGGTGCGTGGTCTCGCCGAGGTTGTCCGGCGACATCCATTCCTCGAGCCAGCCGGTGGCCGGGCTCACCTTCGGCAGGTACAGCTTCTTCTGCAGCCCGGCGATCCGGTCGCCGTAGGCGCGGTCCCGGCCCAGCACCGCGACGGCTTCGCGGTAGTGCTCGAACAGGTCCCAGACGATCTCCTGCGCGTACGTGATCCCGCGGGCGTCCTGCGGGCCGTGCTCGGGTGACCAGTCGTGGTCGTCGACGAGCACCTCGCGGCCGTCGACGGTCATCGGGAGCAGCCGCGCGTCCCAGAACTCGGCCGCCCCCTTGAGCAGCGGGTAGATCCGGGCGAGGTAGGCCTTGTCTTGCGTGTGGGCGTAGTGGTCCCAGAGCGAGTTGCACAGCCAGGCGTTGCCGCCGGGGTGCCACCACCAGCCGGAGCCGCCGTAGATGTTGGTGGAGAAGGCGACCGCCCAGCCCGCGACCTTCCCGCTGGTGTTCCGGTAGCGGTTGCGCGGGTCGTTGAACAGCCGGTTCGTGCTGTCCGTCCACACCGGAAGCTGCGCGAGGCAGTAGCCGGCCAGGGCAGTGAAGCTCTCCGGCAGCGCCGCGCGGTCGGCCAGCCAGTAGTTCATCTGGACGTTGATGTCGGTGTGGTAGTCGCTCATCCAGTCCGGCGTGTTGGTGTTCTGCCACAGGCCCTGCAGGCCCATCGGCAGGCCGTCGCGCGAGCCGGTGATCGTCAGGTAGCGCCCGAACTGCAGGTAGCTCGCCTCCAGCTCCGGGTCGGGCACCCCCGGCCGGTCGTGCCGGGCGACCAGCCGCGACCACGTGTCGAGGGCCCGCTGGGCCGGCGACGACCGGCCGAGGTCGACGCTCATCCGGTCGTACCGCCGCCGGTAGTCCGCCACGTGGGTGGCCCGCAGGGCGCCGCCACCCGCGGCCTGCGCCGCGGCCGCCTTCCGCTTCGCCAGGGCCAGGGGGCCGAGCGACGCGTCGAGGAACTTCCGCGCCGCGTCGGGCACGTAGTTCGTGCCGCCGCTGAGCACGATGACGACGTCGTCGCCGCTGAACGTGGCCCCGCCGGCCACCGTGCACGCGTACTTCAGGCCGTTGGCGAACGTGCCGGTGAACGCCGTCGCGCCGGAGGAGGTCTCGCCGCGGGTGGGCTCCAGCGACACCGAGCCGGTGACGGGGCCGCCGCTGAACCGGATCACCACGACGTCGTCGGGGTGGCTCGCGAAGTACTCGCGGCGGTACCGGACGCCCTGGTACCGGTAGGTGATCACGACCAGGCCATTGCTGAGGTCGAGCGTGCGCCGGTAGTCCGTGACGCCGGTGTGCTCGGGCACCGAGATCCGCAGCTTCGCCAGCAGACCGAGCGTGCCGAACTTCTCGCGTTCGTACGGAAATTGGCCGTCGTCGTCGAGGACGTCGTTGGCGCCGCCCGTCCACAGCGACGCGTCGGCGAGGTAGAGGAAGTCGGCGGCGGGGTCGCCCCCGACGAGAGCACCGATCCGACCATTCCCGATTGGCAGACCCTGCTCGATGATCTTGTCCTCGATCGCGGGAGCCGGGTACCACAGCGTGGTCGCCCGGGCGTCCGGCACCAGGTCCGCCGCGGCCGGCCGCAGCACGTCCGCGCTGGCCACGAAGGGTGGGATGCCACTGAAGGCGAGACCGGCGCCGACGGCGCCTCCGAGCTTGAAGAACGTACGGCGAGAGGGAGGGTTCGACATGTCGGATCCGTTCGGCGTCGAAGGCAGGACCGGCGTGCAGCCCGCCAAACATATGACCTATTCGGAGCCGAGGTCAAGATTCTTAATAATTAATCCGATTACATACGAACGCTCTCGGCCAGGTACTCGCGGAAGGTGATCTCGCCTTCGCGGTGCCCGGGCGTGAGGTGCCCGCCGTCGGCGTAGGCCCGGAACGTCTCCCCCGGCACCTTCAGCGGCACGATCCGCTTGTGCCGCCCGGTCACCTCGCCGACCGCCTGGGCCAGCTCGGTCGCGGTGAGGATCTCCGGACCGCCGAAGTCGGGCGCGCGGCCGGCCGGGTCGGCCAGCGCGTGGGCGGCGAGGCGGCGGGCGACGTCCCGGACGTCGACGGGCTGGAACGAGATCCGCGGCACCGGCACCACCGGGAGCCGGGACGCGCCCGCGAGCAGCGCGCGGACCAGGCCGTGGAACTGGGTGGCCCGCTGGATCGTGTACGGCAGGCCCGAGGCCGCGAACAGCTCCTCGGTCTCGTGCTTGGCCTGGTAGTAGCCGAGCGGGACCCGGTCGACGCCGACGATCGAGACGTACACCAGGTGCGGGCCGCCCGCCCACCGCGCCGCCTCGATCAGCGTGCGCGCGAGCTGCGTCTCCCGCCCGAAGTAGTCGGTGGCGCAGTGGACGACGACGTCCACCCCGGCGACGGCGCTGTCGATGCCCCGCCCGGTCCGCAGGTCGCCGCGGACGACGTCCGGCGCCGCCCGCCTGCTCAGCACGCGGACTTCCGCGCCCGCCGACCGCAGCCGCGTCACGACCGCCGAGCCGAGCTGCCCGGTGCCGCCGGTGACCAGGATCCGCACGTCGACCACCTCCGGCGTCATCCTGGCACGGCGCGGGCCCGCCGGGGAACGGCTTCCCGGCGGGCCCGCGCGGCCTGGCTCAGCTGCGGTTGATGGTGAACGTGGTGGTGCGGTTGCGGATATCCTCGGCGTTGTCGGCCAGGGTCAGCCCGGTGAAGGTCGCCGAGCCGACGGCCGGGCCCTGGCCCGGCTCCGGCAGCTCGTTGGCCCAGATCCCGATCCCGGACTTCGCGTCGAAGGCGTCCCCGCTGCGGTGGGCGCCGGTGATCGACACGTTCGCCAGCACGGTGTCCTCGACCGGGTGCTCCGGCGTGGTGCCGGTGTACTTGGTCTGGAACATGATGCCGCTGTAGGTCGGGCTCTGGATGTCCACATCGGACACCCGGATGCCGCGGAACTCCTTGGACGCGGAGAACAGCCAGATCGCCGGGAAGGTCTGCTGGCCCCAGAAGTGGCCGCCGTCCCGGACCAGCGAGGCGTTCTGGACCGTCGTCGGCTGCGGCCCGAACCCGAGGAACGGGTAGCCGAAGTCGAGCGAGCTGATCGTGATCGCCGAGTAGGTCAGCGTGTCCGCGATGTAGAGGTTCCGGAAGGTGTTGTTGTACCCGCCGTAGACCGCGAGCCCGGCCGCACGCCACGGCGTGAGCGCGGTGAGGTTCTCGAACACGTTGTCGTACTGGTTGCCCGGGTTGAGGTCCGTGGCGGCGAACAGCGCGAAGCTGTCGTCACCGGTGGACCGGGCCTCGATGTTGGTGACGTGGTTGCCGGTGCTCCCGTTCGTCAGGTTGACGCCGTCGGCGAAGGTGTCGCGGATCCGGGAGTTCTTGATCGTGGTGTTGTCCACGTTGGTGCCCCAGACCATGACCACCTGGTGTTCGACCCAGATGTTGTCGATCGTCAGGTTCGCGACGTTCGTCAGGTTGAACACCTTGCCGGGGCCGTCGATCCGGGACGTGTAGTTGCCGAACACGGCGAACCCGCTGAACGTCGAGCCGTTCGCGCTCGCCTGCACGTCGATGCCGATGTCGGTGTTCTCCTGCCCGGCGGGTGCGGAGAACTTCGTGAACCACGGCCCGGCGCCGGTGACCGTGACGGCCTTGCCGTAGACGTTCAGCTTGCTCGACAACGCGTAGGTCCCGGCCGGCAGGTAGACGCCGGTGAGGGTGGTGTCCTGCCGGACCTTGTCGAGGGCGCTCTGCACGTCCTGCTGGGTGAACCCGGCGGGCACCGCGAAGTGTGCCGGGTCGGGGTTGGCGACCGCGGTGGCCTGCTCGAAGTTGACGAAGTCGATCGCGTAGTTCGTCGTGTTCGCCGCGTCCTTCTGCAGCTTGATCCGGCTACCGGCGGGCACGGTGGTGCCCAGCAGCACCGAGGCTTCGTCGTAGATGTGCCGCGGGCCGGCGCCCGGCGAGTTGCCCGGGCCGGTCTCGGCGCCGTAGAGCCACGCGAAGTGCGAGGTGAGGTCGATGGCCTTGAGGAAGGTGCCGTCGACGTAGACGTTCAGCGTCGAGGTGATCCCGCCGCCGCCCGCGCTGTCCGGGATGGAGAACCGCGTGACCAGGGTGTTGGTGGCCGCGCGGGTGGTGAACTCCACCGAGGAGCCGGTCGAGTTCAGCGTCACGGCCTTGCGGCCCGACGCCTCGCCCGCGAGGTCGCCGATCGTGCGGTTCGGCCCGACCACGGCGGCGCCGCCCGCCAGGACGCCGTCCTCGGCTTCGTACATGTCGTAGGGCATGTTCGCGCCACGGCCGACGAAGAGGGCCTGGGTGCCGGTGTTGTTGTCCTGCTTGACGGGCAGCTCGTTGGCGTCGTTCGCGACGACGGTCTTGACGGTGTACCGGCCGTTGGCGGCGGTCCAGGTGCCGACGGTGACCGGGCTCGCGGTGGCCCCGGCGGCGATCGCGCCGGTGTAGGTTCCGCTGAGTGTCTTCACTACGGTGCCGTTCTGGTCCGTGATCGTCACCGTGATGCCGTGGGCGCCGCCGGCGCTCGCCACCGTGCCCTGGTTGCGCAGGGTCGTGGTGAAGGTGACCGTGTTGCCCGCGGACGGGTTGTTCGGCGACCACGCCGTGGCCGCGACCAGGTCGGAGCTCTGCACCGGGCTGACGACGAGCGCCGTCGAGCTCGTGTAGGCGTTGTTGGCCTCGTTCTGTTCGATGACGGCGTTGGCTTCGTCGACCTTGGCGGTCAGCTGGTAGCTGCCCGCGTCCCGGGTGCCGATGTTCGCCGACACCGTCGTCGAAGCGCCGGCCGCGAGCGCGCCGACGTTCGCCGTACCGACCTTGGTCGTCCCGAGGTAGAGGTTGACGTTCGTCGCGCCCGAAGCCGCCGTGCCCGCGTTGCGGACGGTCGCCGACGCGGTGATCGCGTCGGTCTCCACCGGGTTCTGCGGCGACCAGGACACGCCCGAGATGGTCAGGTCGGGGTTGGGTGCGGGGACGCCGAAGACCTGGAACTCCGCGGCCTGCCCGCCGCCCGCGCCGGAGTTGGTGGTGACGCGCAGGCGGACGTCGGCGGCGCGCCCGCCGAGCGGGATCGTCACGGTGTTGCCGCTCGCGGGGTTGAAGCTGTAGCTCTGGGCGGCGGCCAACGTGGTGAAGGCGGACGCGCTCTGCTCCCGGCCTTCGACGGCGATCGTCTGGGTCCGCGGCCCCCACGCCGGGTCCGGGTTGAGCTTGACCACGACCTGGTTCAGGTCGGCGTTCGCGCCGAGCGCGACGGTCAGCAGGTTCGGGTAGGTCCCGCCGCCGCCCTCCCAGTACGTGGTCAGGGAGCCGTCGTTCGCGTTGCCCGCCACGTACGTCCACTCCGTCGAGGACGCCGTGATCGGCTTGCCCAGGGCCAGGTTCGTCCCGGCCTGGGTACCGGTGCGGGTCACGGTGCTGCTGGGGGCCGACTGGTTGCCCGCCGCGTCCTTCGCCCGGACGAAGTAGGAGACCGTGGCGCCGTCGGGCTGGCTGTCGGTGTAGGTCAGGACGTTGCCGGCGACGCTGCCGCGGAGCTGGTTGTTGGCGTAGACGTCGTAGCCGGTGACGCCGGTGTTGTCGGTCGACGCCGACCAGCTCAGCCGGAGCTGGCCGCTCGCGGGCTGGGTGTAGGCGAGGTTGCCGGGCGCGGACGGCGGCTGCGTGTCGCCGCCGGCGGGGCCGTGCACCTCGAACTCCGAGAGCTGGGCGGCGGGCCAGCCGGTGTTGGCGGTGACGTTCAGCCGCACGAACCGGGGCTTGCCGCTGACGTCGACGGTGACCGTGTTGGCCTTGGCCGGGTCGAAGACGTACCCGGCGGAGGGCTTCAGGTCGGTGAAGGTGGTCCCGTCGGTGCTGCCCTGGACGCTGAAGGTCTCCGTGCGGGCGCCCCAGTTCGCGGCCGGCAGCTTGAGCACGAGCTGCGCGACGTCGGTCGGCGTGCCGAGGTCGGCCTGGACCCACTGCGGGAACTGGTTGTTCGCGCTTTCCCAGTAGGTGTCCTGGTTGCCGTCGCCGACGTTCGAGACGGGGTAGCCGGCGAGCTGGCTGCTGGCGGTGTAGGTCGCGGAGGCGGCCTGGACGGCCGGCGCGGGTGCGGCCGGCGCCGCGCTCGCCGGAGCGGCGGGCGTGGTGAGGAGCAGGGACAAGGCGGCGAAGGCGGCCGCGGGTGACAACACACGCTTCGTTCTCATGCGGTTCCTCTGATCCGGGGAGGGGAGGGAGACGACTCGGAGCGAAACCGGAATCTTCCTGACGTCTGCCGCGATCTGCCGGTCATCTGTCAGGTTCTTGCACTGATTCGTTCAAGAGTTACAGTGACCGGGGCCACAAGTCAACGGCCGCGCAGCAAAAAGGCCTCCTCGCGACGGATGCGAGGAGGCCGTACCGGCTTGGCTCAGGCGTGCACGGCGCCCAGCCGGATCGCGTGGGTGCCCGGGGCGTCGACCGGGCCGCCGCAGCAGGCGCAGACGGTGGCCGGCTCGAGCACTTCGCCGCAGGCGTGGCGCCACAGGGTGGGGGGTTCGCCCTGGTGGACGTACTTGTCACCCCAGGCCATCAGGCCGAGCAGGACGGGCTGCAGCGCGCGGCCGGCTTCGGTCGGGTGGTACTCGTGGCGCGGCGGGTGGGCTTCGTACCGGACCTTCTCGAGGACGCCGGCGTCGACGAGCTTGCGCAGCCGCGCGGCCAGGATGTCCCGGCTCGCGCCGGTGTTCTCGGCGATCTGGTTGAACCGCCGCTCCCCCAGCATGATCTCCCGCAGCGCGAGCAGGCTCCACCGTTCGCCGACGACTTCCAGCGCCTCGGCGACCGAGCATTCGCGACCACGCCGGACCATGCCACCTCCACGGGGTTGAAAATCCAACCTAGCACGTCAACGTGGTGTGACGTGGCGAACAGCTGAGTTGTGGATTCCAACCGACCGGGCGTATACCGAAGGGACCCCGATCTGCGAGGAGGCAGACGCCATGACGGACGCGGTGATCGTCGACGCGGTACGAACCCCGATCGGCAAGGGCAAGCCGAACGGGACACTGGCCGGGGTGCACCCGGTGGACCTGCACGCCCACGCCTTGCGGTCCCTGGCCGAGCGCACGGGCGTGGACCCGGCCCGCATCGACGACGTGATCAGCGGCGCGGTGGGCCAGATCGGCGAGCAGAGCATGAACACGGCCCGCTGGGCGGCGCTGGCGGCCGGGCTTCCGGAGTCGGTCCCGGCGGTGACGGTCGACCGCCAGTGCGGCAGCAGCCAGCAGGCCGTCCACTTCGCGGCCCAGGGTGTGATCGCGGGCGCGTACGACGTGGTGATCGCCTCGGGTGTCGAGTCGATGAGCCGGGTCCCGATGGGCAGCCAGGTGGCGGGCCGCGACCCGTTCGGTCCCCAGGTGGCGGCCCGCTACCCGGACGGCCTGGTGCCGCAGGGCATCAGCGCGGAGCTGATCGCCGCGAGGTGGGGCTTCACCCGAGCACAGCTGGACGAGTTCTCGGCGCAAAGCCACCAGCGAGCAGCGAAGGCGTGGGCGGACGGGAAGTTCGCGGCCGAGGTGGCCCCGCTGAAGGCACCGGGACCGGACGGCACGCTGCGGGAGGTCACCACCGACGAGACGGTCCGCCCCGGCACGACAACGGAAGTCCTTGCGGGCTTGAAGCCGGCGTTCCGGGCGGACATCTGGGAGCAGCGCTTCCCCCACCTGGCCTGGCAGGTGACGGCGGGCAATTCGTCCCCGATCAACGACGGCGCGGCAGCGTTGCTGATCACAAGCGCCGAGACGGCAGCGAACCTGGGCTTGAAGCCCCGAGCCCGGATCCACAGTTTCGCGGTAGCGGGCGACGACCCCCTCCTGATGCTGACGGGCATCATCCCGGCCACGAACAAGGTCCTGGCCAAGGCGGGCTTGAAGGTATCGGACATCGACGCATTCGAGGTCAACGAGGCTTTCGCCAGCGTGGTCCTGGCCTGGCAGCACGAGACCGGAGCGGACCTGGCGAAGGTGAACGTCAACGGAGGAGCAATAGCCTTGGGCCACCCCTTGGGAGGAAGCGGAGCAAGGCTGGCCACGACACTGCTGTCGGTCTTGGAGCAAACGGGCGGCCGCTACGGCCTCCAGACAATGTGCGAAGCAGGAGGCCTGGCCAACGCAACAATCATCGAGCGCCTCGACTGACCGCACCCAAACAGAAGCAGCACGCACTACCAGCCCACGACGGAACCCAGGCCCCCCGCAACCCCGATCCGAAGCCAGAACACGGCACAATGACCGCTTCGGGGTTGCAAACAATCACCCCGGATCAGGCACCTCGACACCATCCCGATCAGCCCACTCGAGCAACGGCTCAAGCGAAAAAACGGCATCATCGATCCCGGCATGGAGATCGCCGATCTCGGCGAACCGCCCAGGCACAGTGGCAATAGTGAAATCGCCCGGCAAGGCATCATCGATCTCCGACCACCGAACCGGCGTCGAAACCGTCCCTTCAGGATTCCCGCGAACCGAGTATGCACTGGCGATCGTATGATCCCGGGCATTCTGGTTGTAGTCGACGAAGAGCAACCGCGGGTCCCGGTCCTTCCGCCACCAGGTGGTGGTGACGTCATCCGGAGCCCGCCGTTCCACCTCATGGGCGAAGGCCAGCGCAGCCCGCCGGACATCGGCGAAACCCCACCGCGGCTCGATCCGGACGTAGATGTGCAGCCCGCGCCCACCGGACGTCTTCGGAAAGCCCACCGCACCAAGCTCGTCCAAGATCTCGTGCGCCACGTGAGCAACCCGCCGAACCCGGTCGTAACCACAATCGGGCATCGGATCGAGATCGATCCGCCACTCGTCCGGCTTCTCGGTGTCGGACCGCCGCGAGTTCCACGGGTGGAATTCCACAGTGGCCATCTGCACCGCCCATGCGACATGCGCCAGCTCGGTGACGCACAGCTCGTCCGCGTGCCGGTTGTACCGCGGAAAAGTGACCCGGACCGTCTCCAGCCACGGCGGAGCACCGTTCGGCACCCGCTTCTGGTGCACCTTCTCCCCCGCCACTCCGGACGGGAACCGGTGCAGCATGCAGGGCCGCTCGCGCAGGGCGTTGACGATGCCGTCGCCCACCGAGAGGTAGTAGTTGACCAGGTCGAGCTTCGTCTCACCCCGAGCCGGGAAGTAGACCCGGTCCGGGCTGGAGATCCGCACGGTGTGCGGGCCGACCTCGAGCTCCACAGCCTTGGACGCCATGGCATGACCGTACAGCGGCGCGAAGGGCGGCGGTGGGAGAAAGGCGGTGGTGCACAATCGGCGTGGTGAGCCTCCCGACGGACGGGCACGTCCACACCGAATGGTCCTGGGACACGGTCACCGGTTCGATGGTCGGCTCGTGCGAGCGGGCGATCGAGCTGGGCCTGCCGTCGGTGGCGTTCACCGAGCACGCGGACCTGACCCCCTGGCTGATCCCGGAGCCGGTCCGGCCGCTGCTGCCGGACCACTTCCGGGTGCGCCTGCGCCCGGACGGCGTCCTGGAGCCGCCGGAGCTGGACGTCGCGGGGTACCTGGCGTGCGTCGAAGAGTGCCGCGCGCGGTTTCCGAACCTGCGGATCCTGTCGGGCGTCGAGCTGAGCGAGCCGCACTGGCACCGCCCCCGCGCCGACGCCCTCCTGGCGGCCCACGGCTTCGACCGCGTCCTGGGCTCGGTGCACTCCCTCCCGGACGGCGAGCACCACCAGGAGCTGACGGTGGTCTCGGGCCGGCCGCCGGGCGAGCTGCTGCGGGCGTACCTCGCCGAGGTGCTGGGCCTGGTCGAGTCGACGGCGGACTTCGCGGTGCTCGCCCACATCGACTACGCCCTGCGCTCGTGGCCGGCCGAAGGTCCCCCGTTCGTGGCGGCCGACTTCGAGGAGGAGTTCCGGACGGTGCTGCGTGCACTGAAGGCAAGCGGTCGAGCACTGGAGGTGAACACGAAGGTGCCGTTGCCGGGTGAGGTGGTCCGGTGGTGGTTCGACGTGGGCGGCGAGGCGGTGTCGTTCGGCAGCGACGCCCACGAGCCTGGCCTGGTCGGCCACGGCTTCGAGCAGGCGGCGGCCCTGGTGGAGTCGTGCGGCTTCCGGCCGGGCCGCACCCCGCACGACTTCTGGCGCCGCTGACGCTCCCGCTCGGCCACCCCCAAGCGCCCAATGCCACTTCGGGGCGCGTGAGCCGGCGCGGCAGGTCAGACGAGGGCGTGCCGCCCGGAGGCGCGGGACTCGGCGCTCTGGTCCATCAGGCGGGCCGCGACCCGGCCGATCGCCGCGTCCAGTTCGGCCCGGTCACCCTGCCCCCAGTCGCCGAGGCGGTCGGCCAGCCAGTCGTGCCAGGCCTGGACCACCTTGCCGAACTCGGCACGGCCCGCGGCCGTCAGCTCCCAGCCGTCCCGGGTGTACCGCAGGTGGCCCGTCAGCTCCAGGCGGTTGAACGCCGGCTCCAGCACCTGCGCCGGCACGCCGAAGTACGTGCCGATCGCCGGCAACGTGGCCGGCTCACCCCGGCGACGACGCAGGTGGACCTGCAGCAGGCACCACATCCCGCCCTCGTCCAGGTCTCCCCCGGCGCGCTCGATGATCGACGGCGCCACCTGACGGCGTTCGCGGAAGAACAGCGTCGCCACCGCCCGCTCCAGCTCGCGGTCGTCCGTGCGGGCCTCCGGCATCGCGAAGCCATCGCCCAGGTCCGGTGCCGCCGCGCGAGCCGTGTCGCGCAGCGGGACCTCCTTCAGGAAGAACGCCAGGACCAGCGCCACCAACCCGACCGGCGCCGCCGCGAGGAACACCACGTGCAGCGAGTCGCTGTACGCACGGATCACCGGCGCCGACACCGACGAAGGCAGCGCGTGCAACGCCGTGGGCACCTGCAGCGCCCGCGGGTCCACCCCCGGCGGCACCGGGAGCGCGGCCAGCTTGGGCGTCAGCTGGTTCGCGTACACCGTGCCGAAGATCGCCGCGCCGAACGAGCTGCCGATCGAGCGCAGGAACGTCACGCCCGAGGTCGCGACGCCGAGGTCGGCGTAGTCCACCGTGTTCTGCACGGCGATGGTCAGCACCTGCATGCCGAGCCCGATGCCCAGCCCCAGCACGGCCATGTACGCCGACGCCTCCCAGAACCCGGTGCCGGTGTCCAGCCGCGACAGCAGGTACAGCCCGATCGTCATGCCCGCCGCCCCGGCCAGCGGGAAGATCTTGTACCGCCCGGTGCGGCTCACCGCGTTGCCCGCGGCGATCGAGGCCACCAGCAGGGCCAGCACCATCGGCAGCAGCCGGACCCCGGACGTCGTCGCGGACGTGCCCTGGACGTACTGCATGTACGTCGGCAGGTACGACAGCGCGCCGAGCATCGCGAAGCCGACGACGAAGCTCATGATCCCGCCGACGGTGAACACCGGGTTGCGGAACAGCCGCATCGGCAGCATCGGTTCCTTCGCCCGCAGCTCCACGAAGACGAACGCCGCCAGCAGCACGACCGAGCCGAGCGCCATCCCGATGATGGTCGGCGAGCCCCACGCGTATTGCGTGCCGCCCCAGCTCGTCA
>NZ_JBSGJD010000127.1:0-26729 GCF_053605405.1 Amycolatopsis sp. NPDC003861 | reverse complement strand
GCACCGAACGCCACATTGGGTGCGCTGGACGCACCGAACGCCACATTGGGGCGCTCTGGACTGACGCCGGGTCAGAGGTCCGGCAGGCCCAGCTCGAGGTTCGGCGCCTGCAGCCCGCCGTCGACCTCGAGGATCTTGCCGGTGATGTACCCGCCCGCCCGGGACGCCAGGAACACCACCGTCGCCGCGATGTCCTCCGCCTCGCCGATCTTGCCCAGCGGGGTCGCGCCCTCCATCTTGGCGCGGAGCTCCGGGTTGCCCACCACGATCTCCAGGGCTGACGTCGCCACCGAGCCCACCGAGATGGCGTTCACCCGGACGCGAGGGGCGAGGTCCGCCGCCGCCAGGCGCGTGTAGTGGGCCAGGGCCGCCTTCGCCGTTCCGTACGCCGCGAAGCCCCGGCCCGCGAGGCGGCCCATGGCCGAGGAAATGTTGACCACCGAGCCGCCCGTCTCCAGCAGCGAGGGGGCCGCCGCCACCGTCAGCGCGTGGGCCGTCGCCACGTTGAAGCGGAACGCTTCCTCCATGAAGTCCACCGTCGACTCCAGCAGGGGCCGTGGGTACGTGCCGCCCACGTTGTTGACGACCAGGTCGAGCCGGCCGAACTCGGAGACCGCCGTCTCGGCCAGCGCGGCCGCCGCCTCCGGTGCGGACAGGTCACCCGGCACCGGCACGGCACGCCGGCCGGCCGCGGAAACCCGGGCGGCGACCTCGTCGAGCTGGGCGGCGGTGCGGGACGCGATCACCACGTCGGCGCCCGCTTCGGCGAGGGCCACGGCGGTGGCCGCGCCGATCCCGCGCCCGGCGCCGGTGACCACCGCCACCTGGTCGGTGAGCTTGAACCGATCGAGGATCATGCGGCGAAATGTAACACGTTCTAGTGACCGCGGACACAGCGAGCCGATCAGGTCACGTTAGACTTGACCGGAGTTTCCGGGCCGTATACTTAGCGGAACGAACTACCGGAAGCCCATCAGGAACTACGTCGTTCCGCGCAGCCAGATCGTTACCGTCCGACGCCGTCCGGGGCGCTCTGAGATGCTGCTGGCATGTTTCCCAGGTGTTAAAGTCGCGCTAACGAAGCGGGCCATCGTCGTCCCGTGCGCTCCCCGGCCGGTAGCCCGGTCCCGCACGAACAAGACGACGAAGGAGGTCCCGTTGATCTTCTCCGCCATGCCCGGCAAGCAGGGTCTGTACGACCCGGAGACCGAGCAGGACTCCTGCGGTGTGGCCATGGTGGCCGACATCCGCGGGCGCCGTTCCCACGGCATCGTCACCGACGGCCTGGCCGCGCTGACCAACCTCGACCACCGCGGCGCCGCGGGCGCCGAGCCCACCTCCGGCGACGGCGCCGGCATCCTGCTGCAGCTGCCCGACGCGCTGCTGCGCGCCGAGGCCGGCTTCGAGCTGCCCGCGTCCGACGAAGACGGCCACCACACCTACGCCGCCGGCATCGCCTTCCTGCCCCAAGACGCCGAGCAGCGCCGCAAGGCCGTGGGGCTGGCCGAACGCATCGCCGTCGAAGAGGGCCTGGAGGTCCTCGGCTGGCGCGAGGTCCCGGTCGACGCCGACCGCGCCGACATCGGCCCGACCGCCCGCTCGGTGATGCCGCACTTCGCCATGCTTTTCGTCACCGCCGACGGAAAATCCGGCCTCGAGCTGGACAGGCTGGCCTTCTGCCTGCGCAAGCGCGTCGAGAACGAGAGCGCGAACGCCGGCTGCGGCACGTACTTCCCGTCCCTGTCCTCACGGACGATCGTCTACAAGGGCATGGTGACGCCGGAGCAGCTGCCCGCGTTCTTCGCCGACCTGCGCGACGAACGCCTGGAAAGCGCCATCGCGCTGGTGCACTCCCGCTTCTCCACCAACACCTTCCCGTCGTGGCCGCTGGCCCACCCGTTCCGGTTCGTCGCCCACAACGGCGAAATCAACACCATCCGCGGCAACCGCAACCGCATGCGGGCCCGCGAGGCGCTGCTGGAATCCGACGTCCTCCCCGGCGACCTGTCCCGGCTGTTCCCGATCTGCTCGCCGGACGCGTCGGACTCGGCGTCCTTCGACGAAGTCCTCGAGCTGCTGCACCTGGGCGGCCGGTCGCTGCCGCACGCGGTGCTGATGATGATCCCGGAGGCGTGGGAGAACCACGCCACCATGAAGCCCGAGCGCCGCGCGTTCTACCAGTTCCACGCCAGTCTCATGGAGCCGTGGGACGGCCCCGCGTGCGTCACCTTCACCGACGGCAGCCTGGTCGGCGCGGTCCTGGACCGCAACGGCCTGCGCCCGGCGCGCTGGTGGCGCACGGCCGACGATCGCGTGGTCCTGGCCAGCGAGGCCGGCGTCCTGGACGTCGCCCCGAAGGACGTCGTCGCCAAGGGGCGCCTCAAGCCCGGCAAGATGTTCCTGGTCGACACGGTGGCCGGCCGGATCGTGGACGACGAAGAGGTCAAGTCCGCCCTGGCGAGCGAGCTGCCCTACGACTCGTGGCTGCACGCGGGCCTGCTTCAGATCGCCGAGCTGCCCGACCGCGACCACGTCGTGCAGAGCCACGACTCCGTGCTGCGCCGCCAGCTTTCCTTCGGCTACACCGAAGAAGAGCTCAAGATCCTGCTCGCGCCGATGGCCGAGAAGGGGGCCGAGCCGATCGGCTCGATGGGGTCGGACACCCCGCCCGCGGTGCTGTCGCAGCGGTCCCGGCTGCTCTACGACTACTTCAAGCAGAACTTCGCCCAGGTGACCAACCCGCCGCTGGACGCGATCCGCGAGGAGCTCGTCACCTGCATGGCGCGGATCATGGGCCCCGAGCGCAACCTGCTCGCCCCCGGCCCGGCGTCGTGCCGCCACCTGAAGCTGCCGTACCCCGTCATCGACAACGACGAGCTCGCCAAGCTCATCCACATCAACGACGACGGCGACCTCCCCGGCTTCGCCTGCAGCGTCCTTTCCGGACTGTACGAAGTGGACGGTGGCGCGGAAGCGCTCGCGGGCGCGATCGAGCGCGTCCGGCGGGAGGCGTCCGAGGCGATCGCGGCCGGTGCGCGCACACTCGTGCTGTCCGACCGCGACTCCGACCACCGGATGGCGCCGATCCCGTCGCTGCTGCTGGTCTCCGCGGTGCACCACCACCTGGTCCGCACCAAGGAACGCCTGCGCGTCGCGCTGGTCGTCGAATCCGGTGACGCGCGCGAGGTGCACCACATCGCGCTGCTGCTCGGCTACGGCGCCGCCGCGGTCAACCCGTACCTGGCCTTCGAGACCATCGAAGACATGATCTCCCAGGGCGCGGTCACCGGCATCGAGCCCGCCAAGGCCGTCCGCAACTACGTGTACGCGCTGGTCAAGGGCGTCCTGAAGATCATGTCCAAGATGGGCATCTCCACGGTCGGCGCGTACACCGCCGCCCAGGTCTTCGAATCCCTCGGCCTGAGCCAGGACCTGCTCGACGAGTACTTCACCGGGACGTCGTCGAAGCTCGGCGGCGTCGGCCTGGAGGTGCTCGCCGAAGAGGTCGCGACGCGCCACCGCCGCGCGTACCCGGAGAACCCGACCGATCGGGTCCACCGTGGACTCGAGACGGGTGGCGAGTACGCCTACCGCCGCGAGGGCGAGCTGCACCTGTTCACGCCGGAGACGGTGTTCCTGCTGCAGCACGCGTCCAAGACCGGCCGCGACGAGGTGTACCGCAAGTACACCGACGAGGTGCACCGCCTCTACCGCGAGGGCGGCACGCTGCGCGGGCTGTTCTCGTTCAAGGACGGCGTCCGCGAGCCGGTGCCGCTCGACGAGGTCGAGCCCGCCGAAGCGATCTTCAAGCGCTTCAACACCGGCGCGATGTCCTACGGCTCGATTTCGGCCGAGGCGCACGAAACCCTGGCCATCGCGATGAACCGCATCGGCGGCCGGTCCAACACCGGCGAGGGTGGCGAGGACCCGGAGCGGCTCTACGACCCCGAGCGCCGCAGCGCGATCAAGCAGGTCGCGTCGGGCCGCTTCGGCGTCACCAGCGAGTACCTGGTGAACGCGGACGACATCCAGATCAAGATGGCGCAGGGCGCGAAGCCCGGCGAGGGTGGCCAGCTGCCGCCGAACAAGGTGTACCCGTGGATCGCGCGGACCCGGCACTCGACGCCGGGCGTCGGTCTCATTTCGCCGCCGCCGCACCACGACATCTACTCCATCGAGGACCTGGCCCAGCTGATCCACGACCTCAAGAACGCCAACGAGCACGCCCGCATCCACGTGAAGCTGGTGTCCTCGCTCGGTGTCGGCACGGTCGCGGCCGGGGTGTCCAAGGCGCACGCCGACGTCGTGCTCATCTCGGGCCACGATGGGGGCACCGGCGCGTCCCCGATGAACTCGCTCAAGCACGCGGGCACGCCGTGGGAGATCGGCCTCGCCGAGACCCAGCAGACGCTGCTGCTCAACGGCCTGCGCGACCGGATCACCGTGCAGGTGGACGGCGCCATGAAGACCGGGCGGGACGTCGTCATCGCGGCGCTGCTCGGCGCCGAGGAGTACGGCTTCGCGACGGCCCCGCTCGTCGTCGCGGGCTGCATCATGATGCGCGTCTGCCACCTCGACACGTGCCCGGTCGGCGTCGCCACGCAGAGCCCCGAGCTGCGCAAGCGGTACACGGGCCAGGTCGAGCACGTGGTCAACTTCTTCAAGTTCGTCGCCGAAGAAGTCCGGGAAACGCTGGCCGCGCTGGGCTTCCGCACGCTGGACGAGGCCATCGGCCACACCGAGCTGCTGGACACCGACGAGGCCGTCGACCACTGGAAGGCGGCCGGGCTCGACCTGAAGCCGATCTTCGAGATGCCGTCGGAGACCCCGTACGGCGGCGCGAAGCGGCGCACCCGCGGCCAGGACCACGGCCTCGAGCACGCCCTGGACCGCACGCTCATCCAGCTCGCCGAGGCGGCCCTGGAAGACGCCCACCACGTCAACATCGAGCTGCCGGTGCGCAACGTCAACCGGACCGTCGGCACGCTGCTGGGCTCGGAGATCACCCGCCGCTACGGCGGCGACGGCCTGCCCGAGAACACCATCAACGTCAAGCTCACCGGTTCGGCGGGCCAGTCGCTCGGCGCGTTCCTGCCGCGCGGCATCACCCTCGACATGGTCGGCGACGCGAACGACTACGTCGGCAAGGGTCTCTCCGGCGGCCGGGTCGTCGTCCGCCCCGACCCGGAGGCGACGTTCGCCGCCGAGGCGCAGACGATCGCGGGCAACACGATCGCCTACGGCGCCACCGGCGGCGAGATCTTCCTGCGCGGCCAGGTCGGCGAGCGGTTCTGCGTCCGCAACTCGGGCGCCACGGTCGTCGCCGAAGGGGTCGGCGACCACGCCTTCGAGTACATGACCGGCGGCCGCGCGGTGGTGCTCGGCCCGACCGGGCGCAACCTGGCGGCCGGCATGTCCGGCGGCATCGCCTTCGTCCTCGACGTCGACGCGAAGAAGGTCAACCAGGACATGGTGGACCTGCTGCGCCCGACCGCCGACGACCTGGCGTGGCTCAAGAAAACCGTGCAACAGCACTACGATCTCACCCGCTCCGCGGTCGCGGCCTCGCTGCTCGGCGACTGGCCGCGCCGGTCCGTGGCGTTCACGAAGGTGATGCCGCGCGACTACCAGCGGGTCCTGGACGCGGCGAAGGCGGCGCGCGCTGCCGGCCGCGACGTCGACGAGGCGATCATGGAGGCCGCTCGTGGCTGACCCGACCGGTTTCCTGAAGTTCGAACGCGAAGAGCCCGCGAAGAAGTCCTATGAGGAAAGGCTTTCCTCGTGGGGCGAGGTCTACGCGGACGTCGACCCGAACGAGCGCAACGAGCAGGTGCGCAAGCAGGCGTCGCGGTGCATGGACTGCGGCATCCCGTTCTGCCACTCCGGGGGGTCCGGCTGCCCGCTGGGCAACCTGATCCCGGAGTGGAACGACCTGGTCCGCCGCGGCGACTGGGCCGCGGCGAGCGACCGGCTGCACGCGACCAACAACTTCCCCGAGTTCACCGGGAAGCTGTGCCCGGCGCCGTGCGAAGCGGGCTGCGTGCTGTCGATCTCGCCGGCCTCGGGCGGGCCGGTGTCGATCAAGCGCGTCGAGCAGACGATCGCCGACCAGTCCTGGGAAGCGGGCTACGTCCAGCCGCAGGTGTCCGAGGTGTCCAGCGGCCGCCGGGTGGCGATCGTCGGCTCCGGGCCGGCCGGGCTCGCCGCCGCCCAGCAGCTGACCCGCGCCGGGCACGAGGTGACGGTGTTCGAGCGCGACGACCGCCTCGGCGGGCTGCTGCGCTACGGCATCCCCGAGTTCAAGATGGAGAAGAAGGTCCTCGACCGGCGCCTGGCGCAGCTGCGCAAGGAGGGCACCCGGTTCGTGACGGGCTGCGAGGTGGGCGTCGACCTGTCGGTGGACGACCTGCGCGCGCAGTACGACGCGGTGGTCCTGGCGGTCGGCGCCCTGCGCGGCCGCGACGACACGACGACCCCGGGCCGCGAGCTGGCGGGCATCCACCTGGCGATGGAGCACCTGGTCCCGGCCAACAAGTACGTCGAGGGCGACGGCCCGCCGGCGATCGACGCCCGCGGCAAGCACGTGGTGATCATCGGCGGCGGCGACACGGGAGCGGACTCCTACGGAACGGCAACCCGCCAGGGCGCCCTGTCGGTGACCCAGCTCGACCAGTACCCGATGCCCCCCTCGGTGCGCGACGACGAGCGGTCGCCGTGGCCGACGTGGCCGTACATCCTGCGCACGTACGCGGCGCACGAGGAAGCGGGCGAGCGGAAGTTCGCGGTGGCGGTGCGCCGGTTCGTCGGGTCTTCCGAGGGGCGCGTCACGGCGGTGGAGCTGCAGCAGGTCCGCGTCCAGAAGGATCCCGCTTCCGGCCGTCGTGAGGTCATCCCGGTGAACGACGAGGTCGAGACGCTGCCGGCGGACCTGGTGTTGCTGGCGATCGGCTTCGAGGGCGTCGAGGAGATGCCGCTGCTCAACGGGCTGGGCCTTTCGTTGACTCGCAGGGGAACCCTGTCGTGCGGCGCGGACTGGCAGACGGAGACGCCGGGCGTGTTCGTCTGCGGTGACGCGCACCGGGGAGCCTCGCTGGTGGTGTGGGCGATCGCGGAAGGCCGTTCGGTGGCCAACGCGGTGGACACGTACCTGACCGGGGCGTCGGACCTGCCGGCCCCGGTGCACCCGACGGCGCTGCCGCTCGCGGTCGTCTGATCGGTTCGTTTCGGAGGCCCTCTCGCCACTGGTGAGGGGGCCTTCGCCGCGTCTTGAAAAGCGTTACGCCGAACGGTGGCTGTGCACTCTGTACACAGACAACTACTTTCGAGTAGCTGTGTCGCCTTTGCGACGATTCACTTCTGCGGAAGGTGGGGCGTCTTGAAGCACACGAAAACCGCGGTCATCACCGTCGTCCTCGCTCTCGCGTTCGCCCTGGTCGGGACCCCGGCCCAGGCGGCACCGAAACCCTTCTGGACGCCCGATGCCATGCGGGCGGCCGTCCCCATGGAGTCGCTCGTCAAAGCCCCGGAAGTCACGCCGAAAGACGTGGCCAAAGGGCAGAGCACGATCGTCCAGAGCATCCCGAACGGCGGGGGAACCTGGAGCGGCGGCGGCAAGGTCACGCAGACCGCCGGGCGGGTGTTCTTCCTGTTCAACGGCCAGAAAGCGTCGTGCTCCGGGGACGCCGTCACCAGCACCAACGGCAGCGTCGTCGTCACCGCCGGGCACTGCGTGAAGTACCAGGGCAGCTGGCACACCCAGTGGGTCTTCGTGCCCGGCTACAACAACGGCAACGCCCCCTACGGCCAGTGGACGGCGAAGACCACGCTCACCACGCCGCAGTGGGAAGCCAGTGAGGACATGAACTACGACGTCGGCATGGCCGTGGTCAACCCGCTCAACTCGCAGCGGCTCACCGACGTCGTCGGCGCGCAGGGCATCGCCTTCAACCAGCCGAAGAACCAGAACATGTACACCTTCGGCTACCCGGCCGCCGCGCCCTACGACGGGACGAAGCTGATCTACTGCAGCGGCAGCACCTTCACCGACTTCCTGCTGACCAAGGACCACGGCATGAACTGCAACATGACCGGCGGCTCCAGCGGCGGTCCGTGGTTCCTGTCGTTCAACGAGGGCACCGGCACCGGCGTGCAGGCTTCGGTGAACAGCTTCGGCTACACCTTCCTGCCCGGCTACATGTTCGGGCCGTACTTCGGCACCGACGCGCAGAACCTGTACAACCGCGCGCAAGCCGCTTGACCGCACGTCAGCCCAGGGGCGGAGCACGAGTTCCGGTCCCTGGGCTGACGTCCGCGCGCTGCGGGCAGGCCAGGCTCGGGGCATGCGGAAAATCCTGATCGCCCTGGTGTTCCTGCTCGCCGCGCCCCCGGCTGAGGCGGAGGCGGCACCACGACTCCAGTGGACGACCCCCTGCCCGGACTACGGCATGTCGCCGTCCCCGACGGCCGGCCTCGAATGCGCCACCCTGCGCGTGCCGCTCGACTACGCGCACCCGGACCGGACCATCGAGCTCACGCTCTCCCGGCACGCCGCCGCCCCCGGCAAGAAGCGCGGCGTGCTGCTGATGAACCCCGGCGGGCCGGGCAGTCCCGGGCTCGCCATGCCCGCCCAGCTGCTGCAGCGGATGGGCGGCTCCGGCCTGCCGGACGTCTACGACGTCATCGGGTTCGACCCCCGCGGCACCACCTACAGCACCCCGGTGACCTGCGGCATGACGACGCCGGAGGAGCGGGGCGCGGTCCTCGGACCCTATGCGGACGGGCCGCGGGACGTCCGCGCCACCGCGGCGAAAGCGCGGGCCGTGGCCGCGAAGTGCGGCAGTGCGTCCACAAAGGACCTCCTGCCGCACATGACGACCGCGAACACCGCCCGCGACCTCGACCGGATCCGGGAAGCACTGGGGGAGAAGAAGATCTCCTACTACGGTGTTTCCTACGGCAGCTACCTCGGCGCCGCCTACGCGTCGATGTTCCCGGCCCGCACCGACCGGATCGTGCTCGACAGCGTCCTCGGTCCGCGCGGCCTCGACGTCCGCGCCAACCAGCGCTTCGCGGAGGGCTTCGACGACCGCTTCCCGGACTTCGCCGCGTGGGCGGCCGAGCGCGACGACGTCTACCACCTGGGGCGGACGCCGGCCGCGGTCACGGCGAAGTTCTTCGAGCTCGCCGCCGTCCGCGGCCCGGAATTCCGCTCGAACACCTGGAACGGGCTCTACGACGACGCCTCCTTCCCCACCATGGCGCGGGACTGGGCGGGCGTCGCGCGAACGGCGGCCGGGCCGCTCGACGGCGACAACCACGCCGCACTCCAGCTCCAGGTGCTCTGCAACGACTCCGACTGGCCCGAGCAGGTCGGCTACTACCAGCACGCGGTCGAACGCGAACGGGTGCGGCACCCGATGTTCGGTCCGGCCGCGGCGAACGTGAACCCGTGCGCGTTCTGGCCCGTCGAGCGCGCCGAGCCGCCGGTGCGCGTCGGCGGCCCCGGCCCGGCGAACGTCCTGCTGGTGCAGAACCGGCGCGATCCGGCCACCCCGCTGTCGGGCGCGCGGGAGACGCGGGCGGCGTTCGGGGCCCGCGCGCGGATGATCACCGTCGACGCCGGCGGGCACGGCGTCTTCACGCGGGAAAACGCTTGCGGAAACGAAGCGGTGCTGGGCTATCTGCGTGACGGGGTCTTCCCGGCGGCGGACGGTTCCTGCCAGTCTGGGCGGTGAGGGGGATTTTTCCCCTCGGGGGAAATGAGGGGAAAAATCATGAAAAGAGTGCTGTTCTTCGTCGTGTCCGTGCTGGCCGCCGCCCTGCTGGCCGCCCCCGCGGCGTCGGCCCGGACCACGTTCTGCATTCCGGAAAGCCTCCGGCTGCTCGGCACGGACGGCAACGACCTCTGCCTCGGGGTGCCGACACCGTCGATCACACCGCCGTTCACCGCGTTCGCCGAACAAAACGGCAGTCAGAACACCTGGTGCCTGTACACCGGCCCGAAATACAGCGGATTGATGCTGCGGGTTCCGGCGTTCTCGAGCGCCACCGTGTTCGCGACGTTCGCCTCGGGGCGGCCCTGCTGAAGACCGGTGGTCAGGTCAAGGCGGTGAGCAGCGCCCAGTAGCCGCCCCCGCCGACGACGACCCCCATCAGCAGGCCGGCCAGCACCTCGGGAGTGGTGTGGTCGCGCAGCGCGACGCGTGACCACGCCACCCAGGCCGCGGGCAGGGCGAGCAGCAGGGCCCACGGTCCGTATGTCAGGGCCAGCACGACGACGGCGGCCGAGGCGACCGCGGCGTGCAGGGAGATCTTGAACTTCGCGCCGAACGTGATCGCCACCGCGACCAGCAGGCTCGCCAGCATCGACGCCGCCAGGGCGACCAGCTGCGCGGGTGCGCCCCCGGCCAGCAGCACGGCGAAGCCGAGGCCGAGCGACACCCCGGCGGCCAGCAGCGGCACCCGGCGGCCCGCCCGGTTCGTCACGTGGTGGCCGTCCCACCGGCCGCGCCGGGCCCCGCGGACGATCACCGCCATCGGGATCAGCGAGCCGGTGACCGAGATCAGCAGGCCCCAGCCGAGGGCCGGCAGCGGCCGGTGGCCGGTCGCGGCCCAGGCGACGGCGAGGGGCAGCGTGAGCACCCACACCCAGGGTGCCAAGACCTCGGTGGCAAACCTGGCGAAGCGGAGCACGGCGCAAACCTTATATTGGTCTGCGTGAACTGGACTGTGGACGTCCCCGTCGACACACTGCCCGAGCTGCCGCCGCTGCCGCCCGAACTGCGTCAGCGGCTCGACAAGGCACTGGCGCTCCCGGCCGCGCAACAGCCGGAGTGGCCGGACCCCGAGGCGACCCGCCGGGTCCGCGCCGTGCTGGAGAGCGTGCCGCCGATCACCGTCCCGCCCGAGATCGACCGCCTCAAGGGGCAGCTGGCCATGGTCGCCCGCGGCGAGGCCTTCCTCCTGCAGGGAGGTGACTGCGCGGAGACGTTCGAGTCCAACACCGAGCCGCACATCCGGGCCAACCTGCGCACGCTGCTGCAGATGGCGGTCGTGCTCACCTACGGCGCGAGCCTGCCGGTGGTCAAGGTCGGCCGCATCGCCGGGCAGTACGCGAAGCCGCGCTCGGCCGCGACGGACGCGCTGGGCCTGCCGGTGTACCGCGGCGACATCATCAACTCCCTGGTCGCCAAGCCCGAGCTGCGCGTGCCGGACCCGGGCCGGATGATCCGCGCCTACGCGAACGCGGGCGCCGCGATGAACCTGGTCCGCGCCCTCACCGCGGCCGGCATGGCCGACCTGCACCAGGTGCACGACTGGAACAAGGACTTCGTGTCGGCCTCGCCGGCGGCGCAGCGCTTCGAGTCGCTGGCCAACGAGATCGACCGCGGCCTGCGGTTCATGTCGGCGTGCGGCGTCACCGACACGTCGCTGCAGTCGACCGAGATCTTCGCCAGCCACGAGGCGCTGCTCCTCGACTACGAGCGCTCGATGCTGCGCCTGGACAACGCCGACGTGGCGAACCCGAAGCTGTACAACCTCTCGTCGCACTTCCTCTGGGTCGGCGAGCGGACCCGCCAGCTGGACGGCGCGCACATCGCGTTCGCCGAGCTGCTGGCCAACCCGATCGGGCTGAAGATCGGCCCGACGACCACGCCGGCGCAGGCCCTGGAGTACGTCGAGCGGCTCGACCCGCGCTTCGAGCCGGGCCGGCTGACGCTGATCGCGCGGATGGGCAACGGCAAGGTCCGCGAGGTGCTGCCGGCCATCGTGGAGCAGGTCGAGGCGTCCGGGCACAAGGTCATCTGGCAGTGCGACCCGATGCACGGCAACACCCACGAGTCGTCGACCGGCTACAAGACCCGCCACTTCGACCGCATCGTGGACGAGGTCCAGGGCTTCTTCGAGGTGCACAACAAGCTGGGCACCTACCCGGGCGGCATCCACGTGGAGCTGACCGGCGAAGACGTCACCGAGTGCCTCGGCGGCGCCCAGGAGATCTCGGACGTCGACCTGTCGGGCCGCTACGAAACGGCCTGCGACCCGCGGCTGAACACGCAGCAGTCGCTGGAGCTGGCGTTCCTCGTCGCGGAGATGCTCCGCGGCTAGACCGGGGCCAGGCCCGCGGTCCGGGCCAGGGTGAGCGCCCGCGCGCGGCCCCTGGCCCCCAGCTTCACGCTGATCACCGACACGCGGTTGCGCACCGTCTCGGGCGCAATCCCGAGGCGGCGCGCGATCACCGCGTCGGCGACACCGCCCGCGGCCGGCGCCAGGATCTCGCGGTCCCGCGGGCTGAGCTCCGGCAGCGGCGAGGCCGTCGCCGAACACGACCGCGCCGGCCGCGACGTTGCGGATCGCGCGCGCGACGTCGTCGTCCGGCTCGGTGAACACCAGGACCGGCACGCCGGCCCGGGCCGCCACCTCCGCGCCCAGCGCGAGGTCCCGCACCAGGACGTCCGGCCGGTGCTCGCGCACGGCCTCGATCGCTTCCGCGCCGGTCGCCGCGGTGGCCACCACCGTGACTCCGGTGGTGGCCATCGGGCAAGCTCCGGCCAGGACGACGGTGGTCACCCGCCGACCGGGACCGGCGGGCCCTGCCAGACGTTCCCGCGCGTCATCCGGCCGTCCTCGCCGGTCAGGCAGGTGACCCGGCATTCGTCGACGAGGAAGTCGCCGCCGTACCGGCGTGAGACGGGTTCGATCCGCTCTTCCAGCATCGTGCCGAACAGGAATTCGTAGCAGCCGCGGATCGCTTCACGGTCCCGCAGCTTCTCCATACTGGCGCGCCCTGGTCCGCGCGAACCTCGACCGCTGGTTCGAGCAAGGCGGCACCTCGGCGGAGGCGCCGGTCCGCGGCGAGAGCCGGATCCGCATGACCCGGCAGGTCCTCGAGCCCCTCGAAGGCAAGCTGCCGCCGGAGGAGCACCGCCGGTTGACGATGGCCCTGATGCTCGTCTACGGCGTCGAGGCGCTGATCGTCACCCGGGACGCGTGTCACCTCGAACCGGACGAGGCCACGGAGGTGATGCGTTAGGAGGCGTCGAGCAGCCGGGCGGCCGACTTGAGGACCGCGTCGCGCAGGGAACCCACGTCCGGCACCGCCGCGCCGTTGGCCTGCAGTCCGACGTGGACGGAATCCCGGTAGGTCGCGACCGCGATGCCCACCGCGTGGCGCGGGGCCAGCGGCACGAACGGGTAGACCTCCGCCAGCCGGGCGCCGTCGAGCGAGAGCCGGGTCGGGGGCAGCGGGACCGTGGTGATCACCAGGTCGAACAGCATCGGCGCGGCCTGGCCCGCGGTGCGGGTGCCCAGGCGGTGCAGCAGCGGCGGGACACGGCCGGCCAGCAACGGCAGCGCGCCGGCTCCGCGGCTCGGGCCCGCCGCCTTATTGCGGGTCATCGCCCTGCGGACCACCCGCAGCCGCTCGACCGGGTCGTCTTCGCCGACCGGCAGGTCGCAGAGGTAGCCCGAAAGCTTGTTGCCGCCGAGCTGGTCGGCTGCCCGGCCGCGCACGCTCACCGGGATCAGCGCGCGCAGCGTGCGGCCGTCGGCGCGCTGCCCGCGGTTCACCAGCCACTCGCGCAGCGCCCCCGACAGCACCGCCAGGACGACGTCGTTGGTCGTACCGCCGTGCGTGCGGCGCACCCGGCGCAGCTCGGTCAGCGGCAGCCGGACGAACCCCAGGCGCCGCTCGGCCGACGGCGGGGCCGACACCGGCGAGAGCGGCGGGCGCGCGGCCCGCACGAGCGACGACGCGATCCCGGCGGTCTCGTTCGCCTGGCCCCACACCGTGCCGAGCGCGTCCTTCACCGTGTCCAAAGTGGAGCGCGGCGCCGGGATCGGGCGGGCCGGCGCGGCGATCCGTTCGGGCAGCTTGACGCCGTCGAGCAGCCCGGCCGCGACCGCGTACGCGCCGGCGCCATCGGTGAGCGCGTGGTGCAGTTTCAACAGCAGTGCGAATTTCCCGTCCGGCAGCCCGGTGACGAGGGTCAGGTGCCACAGCGGCCGGGTCGTGTCGAGCGGCTCGGCGATCCACCGCGACGCGTACGCGGACAGAGGGTCCGGTTCGTACAGTGAGCTCAACACGACGTGGTGAATGTGGTCGCTCGCAACAAAACCGGGGTCGTCGCTCCAGCGGGCCGAGCCGGGCGGGAACAGTTCGGCGCGCGCCCGCTGGCGCAGCTTGGGCAGGCGGGCGGCCCGCTGCGCGAGCAACGCCGTCAGCGCGGCCGGGTCGAGGTGGCCGCGGGCGGTGAAGGTGACCACCGCGCCCATGTGCATCGGGGTGGTTTCGCTTTCCAGGCAAAGGAAAGCGACGTCGAGTGCGCTGAGCGGCGAGCCTGCCATGGGCGACCTTTCCGGGTTCGCGGGGGGCGCACGGCCACGTGCGTCGGAAGGGAAGGAACCCACTGCACCAGCCCGACATGACGGCCGGGTGGTCGAAGTGTTTCCACCACGCTAACGAGCGGCCCCGTTCATCCATTCGAGATACCCCGGGCCGCGGTGCCCGGGCTCACAGATCAAGAAGGCGGTTCATTCCCCCGGAGCAGGCCGGGAGGCGTCCGCCTGGGCGACCGGCGCCCCCCAATCAGGGGTGAGCGCCACCTGCTTGCCGACGCGGCGCACCGGCAGGCCGTTCACCTGCCGCCGGCCGAGTCCCGGCCAGATTTCCGCGGCGTCCTTCGCCGCGGAGCGGATCGCGCCGCCGTCGAGCGTCGTGCGGGTCTCCGGGATTTCGCGGTCCGTCCACTGCACGACCAGCTTGAGCGGGCCGGCCGAGGGGAGCGGCCACAGGAAGACCTCGTGCTCGACGGCGAACCGCGTGCCGCCGACCGGAGTGGCCCGCAGCACCGGGGCCTCCGGCTCGGACGCGGACGGCACCGAGATCGTCTCGGAGCTCGCCCGGCTGCCGTCGGCGTAGAGCACGCCGATCAGCAGCCCGTTGTAGTCGGGCTTGCGGCGGTGGTCGATCAGCCCCTCGGCGGGGTCGTCGACCAGGCTGTCCCGCGAGTACACCGTGACGCGCAGGGTCAGCGCCTCCGGCCACACCTCGATGGCCCGCAGCGCGACCACCGTGCGTTCGGAGCGGCCCAGCGGCTGCGCCCACGGCAGCACCGCCGGGACGATGTACTCGCGCGGGGGATCGGTCCAGTGCCGTCCGTTGAACGCGTAGAGCTCCTGCTCCGGGACGGGGAACAAGGGACGCTCGCGCGGACCGCCGGTGAAGAAGCTGCTCATCGGGCGGCCCGCGACACGCTGTCCGGCACCATGCGCCCACGGTAGGACAACCGCCCGGGAATTTCCGCCCCCGATCGGGCGTACGGCCCCTGCTTCCGGTGATCCCGGACACAAGGGCCGTACGCAGCGTGACTTGTCAATCGCTCAATTTGAGCTCGCCGTTGCGCCGGGCGGTCTCGTCTTCGGCCGGCTTGCCCATGGCGTCCATGAGCTGCCGGGCCAGGCCGAGACCGGTTCCGCCGAGCGAAAGGGCCTTGGCGAACATGTCGGACATGCCGTCGGCGCCGTTGAGCACGACCATGTGGTCGACGTTGCCGAACGCGCTCGCGCCCGCCTCGACGATCTCCGGCCAGCGCTCGGCCAGCTGCTGCGCGACGACGGCTTCCTGGTTCTCCGCCAGCGCCGCGGCGCGCGCCTTGATCGCGTCGGCTTCGGCCAGGCCCTTCGCGCGGGCCGCCTCGGCTTCGGCGAGGCCGCGGGCCTTCGCGGCTTCCGCCTCGGCGAGACCGCGGGCCTTGGCCGCGGCGGCCTCGGCCTCACCGGTCGCCCGGGTCGCGCCCGCCATCGCCTCGGCGCGGGCCTTGGTGGCCTGGGCCTCGGCCTCGGCGGCCGTCTTGACGCGGGTGGCGTCCGCCGCGGCCCGCAGCTCGGTCTCCTTCGCCTCGGCCTGGGCCTTGGCGATCGAGGCGTCACGGGCGGCGTCGGCGGTGGTGCGAGTGTCGTAGGCCTTCGCGTCGGCCGGCTTGCGGACCTGCGACTGCAGCCGCTGCTCGGCCAGCGCGGCCTCCAGCTCGGCGGCCCGGGTCTCCTGGACGACGACCTCCTGGCGCGCGGTCGCCTCGGCCAGCGGACCGGACTGCGACGCCTTCGCCCGCGCCTGGTCGACCTCGGCCTGGTAGCCGGCCTGCTGGATCTGGCTTTCGCGGACGGCGGCCGCCTTCTTCGCGGCGGAGACCTGCTCGACCTCGGCGGCCTCCTGGTCCCGCTGCGCCTCGGCGATGCGGGCCGACGCGGCGATCGCGGCGGCGTGCGGCTTGCCGAGGTTGAGGATGTACCCGGACTCGTCGTCGATCTCCTGGATCTGCAGCGAGTCGACGATCAGGCCGAGCTTGATCATCTCGGTGGCCGAGGACTGGCGGACCTCGCCGGTGAGCGCGTCCCGGTTGTGGATCATCTCCTCGATGGTCAGCCCGCCGACGATCGAGCGCAGGTGGCCGGAGAAGAGCTCGTGGATCGTGTCGTTCATGCCTTTCTGCTGGTCCAGGAACCGGCGGGCGGCGTTGGCGATCGAGGCGTAGTCGTCCCCGACCTTGTAGATGACCACGGCCCGCACGGTGACCGGCAGCCCCTGCTTGGTGACGCAGGAGACCTGCAGGTTGACCCCGCGCGTGTCCAGCGACAGCCGCCGCGCGGTCTGGAACCCGGGGATGACGTTCACCCCGCGGCCGGTGATGATCTTGAAGCCCAGGCTGTCCGCGGTCTCGGCCCGGTCGACGCGGACCCCGAGCCCGGAGATGATCAGCGCCTCGTTCGGTTCGGCGACCTTGTAGAGCAGCCGCAGGATCCCGAAGACGACGATCAGGACGGCGATGACGCCACCGGCCGAGACCAGCAGGATTTCGACGAAGCTCATGGCACCGACCCCCTCGCTTTTCGGTTGTGGGTGTGTTGGTGCCTCTTCGACGCCGTCAGCGGGTCAGCGGTTGCCACCGTTCGACATAAACCGTCCGCGGCGGTTCGAAGTCCACCACCAGCACCTGGGTGCCGGAGCTGAACGTCTCTTCCGGGTCCGCCGGGTACGCGTAGAACGCCTCGGTCCCGCCGCGGACGTTCAGCAGCACTTCGCCGATGAGGCCGGGGCCGATCGTGCCCGTCACGCGGCCTCGGCTGCCGATCATCCCCCGAAGCCCTTCAGCTTGACCTTGGAGTTCTTCGCCACGAACGTGCCCGGCTGCGGGTCCTGCTGGAACACGAAGTCGAACCCGCCGCCCCCGCCGTTGCCGCGCCCGCGACCGCCGTCGCGGTCGGCCTTGAGGCCCGCCTGCTCCAGGATCTTCTGGGCGTCCTCGAACGAGCGGAACCGGACGTCCGGCACCTGGACCGCGTTGTTGACGAACACGCCGATCCGCTTGGCCTTCGGCTGGGCGTTCGCCGGCGGGTCGGTCCGGGTGACCGCGCCGGCCGGGACGTCCTGCTTGAACTCCTCGCCCGCCTGGAACGGCTCGAACCCGGCCTGCTGCAGCAGCTGGAAGGCCTCGTCCTTGGGCCGGCCGGTGACGTCCGGGACCGGCGGCAGCGGGATCGGGCCCTTGGACACGATGATCGTGACCTGCCCGCCGATGGTCAGCTGGCTGCCCGCCGACGGCGTCGTGCGGATGACCGCGCCCTGCGGGACCTCGGCGTCGAAGTCGTCGCCGCCGCGGACCGGGGTCAGCTGCGACGCCTTGATCGCCTGCTCGGCGTCGGCGAGCGCGGTGCCCGGCTGGATGTCCGGCACCTGCGGGCGGCCCTTCGACAGCACCACCGAGACCGTCGCGTTCGGCGACAGCGTGGTGCCCTCGGCCGGGTCCGCGCGCAGCACCGTGTTCGACGGCGCGGTGTTGTCGTACTCCTGGCTGAACTGCGGGTTCAGCTTCACCGCCCGCAGCGCGTCGCCGGCCGCGGCCTGGTTCAGCCCGACCAGCTTCGGCACCCGCGCGGTCTTGTCGCCGCCGGTGTCGGTGAGGATGAACGCGAACGCCCCGATCAGGCCGCCGAGCAGCAGCACCGCGGCCGCGATGACGAGGATCCTCTTGCGGTTGTCCTGCGGCGGCTTCTCCGGCTCGGGCCGGCTCCGGCGCCGCGGCGGGGGCGGCGCCACGGGCGGCACCCGGGTGGTCGCCGGCCCGGCGGCGTGGCTCAGCGCCCGCGTCACGTCCGGGCGGTGCACCGGCATCGTCTTCTCGGTGTCCGGCACCTGCGGGATCCGCGGCAGCGTGCGCTCGGTGTCGGCGAGGTCGCCCTGGCCGTGGGACACCGGGATCGGCACGGTCACCGGCAGCAGGCCCAGCTGGGCGCGCACGGCGGTCAGCTCGGTGAGGAACTCCCCGGCGTCGGCCGGCCGCAGCTGCGGGTCGCGGCGCGTCGCCCGGACGACCAGGTCGTCGAGGGCGGGCGGCAGGTCCGGGCGCAGCCGGCTCGGCGGCGGCACGTCGTCGTTCACGTGCCGGTAGGCGACCGAGATGGCCGTGTCCCCGGTGTAGGGGACCCGGCCGGTCAGCATTTCGTAGAGCAGGATCCCGGCCGAGTAGACGTCGCCGCGCGCGGACGCCGCGCCGGTTTCGACCTGCTCGGGGGCGAGATAGGCGACCGTGCCGAGGATGACGCTCGAGCTGGTCGTGCCCGCGCTCGCCACGGCCCGCACCAGGCCGAAGTCCGCGACCTTCACCGCACCGCCGGTGTGTTGCCCGACCCGGCCGATCAGCACGTTCTCCGGCTTCACGTCCCGGTGCACCAGCCCGGAGGCGTGCGCGGCGGCCAGCGCCGACAGCACCGGCTCGGCGACGCTCAGCGCCACCGCGACGTCCAGCGGGCCCTCGTCGTCCAGCAGGTCGCGCAGCGTCCCGCCGTCCACCAGCTCCATCACCAGGAAGGCCAGGCCCGACTCGGCACCCGGCGGCAGGTCGAAGCCCTGGTCGTGCACCGCCACGACGTGCGGGTGGTGCAGCTGCGCCGCCGACTGCGCCTCGCGCACGAACCGGTCGACGAACGACCGGTCGTCGGCGAAGCGCGGGTCCATGATCTTGATCGCGACCGGACGGTCCAGCCGGGTGTCCGTCCCCCGATAGACGGAAGACATTCCGCCGTGGGCGAGCAGCCGGTCCACCCGGTAGCGCCGCTCCAAGAGCGTGCCGACCAGGCTGGGTTGGGTGCGTGTCACGAGTATGGATCGTACGGAATCGGCCACGCGTCGTGGAGGAGACCTCGCGGGTCACCCGTGCGCACTAGCGGGTGAGGGGACGAAATGTGGCACAGTGTCACCTGTGAGTGGGATTCCTGTCGCCGAAGACATCCTCGACACCGCCATCGCGGTCCTCCCGTTGACGGAGGTGGCGACCGTCCTCGGGACTTCGGCCAACAAGGTCCGGCAGATGCTGCGCGACGGGCAGCTGATCGCGCTGAAGCGCGGCGGCGAACTGTGCGTGCCCAGCGATTTCTTCGTGAAGGACGGCGTCGTCAAGGGCCTGACCGGCACGATCACCGTGCTCGCCGATTCGGGGTTCTCCCGGACCGAGATGCTGCGGTGGCTGTTCACCGCGGACGACACGCTGCCCGGGAGCACGCCCATCAACGCCCTGCGGACCAGCCACGGCACCGAGGTCAAGCGGCGCGCCCAGGCGATGGCGTTCTGACCTGCTGATACAGCTCGCCGCGGCGATCAGCTGAACAGCCGCCGCGGTGATCAGGCACGCCGGCAGCGACCACGCGGCGAGCGGGCCGGCCAGCGCCGCGCCCGCGGCCAGCCCGGTGATCTTCACGCTCGCCGCCGTCGTGAACACCTGCGCGCGCACGTGCTCCGGCGCCTCCCGGTGGCGGATCGCGAACAACGCCGTGAGCTGCGGACCTTCGGCGAACCCGGCCAGCACGGCCGCGACGACGACGCCGTGTCCGGTCGCGGCCACGAGGCAGCTCGCCGCCAGCAGGAGCGTGCTCAGCCAGACGATCCGGTCGGGCGTCCACGGCAGCGGCTTCTTCGCGAAGACGGCGTTGGCCAGCAGGGAGGCCACGGCCAGGACGGCCAGCAGCAGGGCGCCGTCAGCCGGGCCACGCAGGTACGCCGCGCCCAGCAGGGGGTAACACACGGTGACCGTCCCGATCCCCGCGCAGGAGATCGTCGAGGCGACGGTCGCCCGTCGCAGCGGCGCGTTGCGGACGAGGACCCGGAGGCCGTCCTTGAGGCGTGACTTCTTCGGCGTCCGCTCCGGCAGGAGCCACGCGACGGGAATCGCCGCGGCGACCATGCCGACCGCGACGACCAGGCCGGCCGGGCCGCCGAGCAGCCCGGCGAGCCCGGGCCCGGCGAGGGCGGCGGCGGTGAACGTCATGGCGTCGAGCCGGCTGGCTTTCGGCAACGCGGGCCCGGCGACGGTGGGCAGCTGCGCGGTCCACCCGCCGGCGATGGCGGGGTTGAGCAGCCCGGCGACGACCGCCACCCCGGCCACGGCGGCCAGCGGCAGGTGCCCGAAGAGGGCACTGACCAGCGCGAGCCCGCCCGCGTAGCCGCCCAGCGCGACGGCGAGCAGCCGCCCGGGGTGAGCGCTGCGATCGAGCAGGGCGCCGAACCCGGGCCCGCCCACGGCGGCGGCCGCGGTCAGCCCGGCGAGCAGAGCGGCCCCGGCGTGCGGGCCCGCGGTCATCCCGAGCAGCAGCAAGGCGGGCCCGGACAGCTCGTCACCGGTCCGGGCGAGCGTCGCGCCGAGGAGGTAACGTCTTATCACTGTCGAGACGTTACAGTGGGGCATGGCCTTCCCGCACCGGGATTCCGTGCAGCGCGCTGTCGACCTGCTGAACGTCCTGCTGATCCCGTCCCCCGACCCGGCCGCGGTGGCGCAGGTGCTGCGCGACCACGGCGAACCGGAGGTCGCGCTGTCCCCGGAGGACATCGCGGAACTGCGGGCGGCGGCTCTTGAGCTGCGCGAAGTGTTCGCGGCGCGCGACGTCGCTTTGGCGGCTTCGGTGCTCAACGCGTTGTTCGCGGCGTACGCGGGCCCGCCGCGCCTGACGAACCACGAAGAGGGCTACGGCTGGCACCTGCACGCGGACGCGGCCGACGACGGGCCGTGGGGAGCGTGGCTGGTGACGTCCTCGGCCCTGGGGCTGGCGTCGCTGCTGGCGGAGCGCCAGGGCGTGCCGGGCGGGCTGTGCGCGTCACCGACGTGCGGGAAGCCGTTCGCCCACACGGGCGGGGGAAGCCCGCGGAGGTACTGCTCGCCCCGGTGCGCGACGCGGGAGCGGGTCGCCGCGCACCGGGCGCGCGGGTGAAGCGTCAGCCCTGGTTCTTGTCGCGCCAGGCGATCCAGGACTTCAGCGCGTCGAGGTCGTAGTCCGGGCCGCCGACGCCGACGGTGAACGTCGTGACGCCCAGCTCCAGGAGCTTCGGCCCGAGCTCGTCCGGGTCGCCCTGGACGCCGCACGAACGCTCGATCTCGGCCGGGTCGCGGCCGACGTCCGCGCAGTGCTGGTCGAGGATCTTGACCTTGCGGCCGACGACCTCCGGGTCGCCGAAACCGTGCCAGATGTCGCCGTGCTTGGCGACCAGCTTGAGCGTCTTCTTCTCGCCGCCGCCGCCGATGAGCACCGGGATCTTGCGGGTCGGCGCCGGGTTCAGCTTGCCCAGGCGCGACTCGATGCGCGGGAGGGACTCGGCGAGGTCGTCGAGCCGGCCGCCGGCGGTGCCGAACTCGTAGCCGTACTCGTCGTAGTCCTTCTCGAACCAGCCGGAGCCGATGCCGAGGATGAGCCGGCCGCCGGAGATGTGGTCGACCGTGCGGGCCATGTCGGCCAGCAGCTCGGGGTTGCGGTAGCTGTTGCAGGTGACGAGCGCGCCGATCTCCACCCGGGACGTCGACTCCGCCCACGCGCCGAGCATCGTCCAGCACTCGAAGTGCTTGCCCTCGGGCTCGCCGTACAGCGGGTAGAAGTGGTCCCAGTTGAAGACGATGTCGGCTCCGAGGTCTTCGGCGGCCGACGCGGTGCGCCGGATGCTGTCGTAGTCGGCGTGCTGCGGCTGGAGCTGCAGGCCGATCCGGATGCGTCGTTGGGTCATGATCGCAGCCTACGACCGCCGCGGAACGTCTCGCGCGCCCAGACCGTGGCCGATGGGGGTAGTGCGACCACCAGTCTCCGCGACTTCGGCGCCACCGCCCGCCGCCGCGCGACGAAGTGCGCCATCGCCGCCCGGATCCGCGGGTCGGGCCGCCGGGCCTCGAGCAGCGACCGCGAAACGCCGAACGCCGCGTCGAGTTCGTTCACCGGCCGGTGATCCGGTCCGCCGCCAGCCGGCCGGAGATGAGCACCGGCGGGATGCCGACGCCGGGCGTGGTGCCGCAGCCGGCCAGCACGACGTTCCCGGCCGCGCGGACCAGGTTCGTCGGCCGGAACGGGCCGGTCTGGGTGAACGTGTGCGCCAGCGAGAACGGCGTCCCCGCGGTGAGCCCGCGCGCCGCCCAGTCCGCCGGGGTGATCGTCTCGTCGACGCTGAACTCGCCGCCGAAGCCGGTCAGCCCGCGCGCCTCCAAGGTCCGCAGCAGCTCTTCGCGGTACGGCCCGCGGACGCGCTCCCAGTCGATCGGCCCGCGGCGCAGGTTCGGCGCGGGCGCGAGCACCGAGACGATCTCGCCGCCGCGCCCGGCCAGCCCCGGGTCGGTCGCCGTCGGCCGGGTGACCAGCAGCGACGGGTCGCTCATCAGCTTGCCCTCGCGGATGATCTCGGCGAACGTCCGCTCCCAGGCGCCGCCGAAGAAGATCGTGTGGTGCCCGAGGTCCCACTTTTCGCCGGTCCGCCCGTGCAGGACCACGGCCGACGGCGAATAGCGCAGCGGCAGCGGGCGCCGGGGCCGCGCGCCGAGGAGCCGGTAGGCCGTGCCGAGCTCGGTGGCCAGCACGACGGCGTCGCAGGCGATCCGCTCGCCCGAGCGCGTCCGGACCGCGCGCACCCGCGAGTTCACCCGTTCGAGCCAGGCCGCTTCGGTGCCGAACCGGACGTCCGCGCCCGCTCGCGCGGCCGCGCCGGTCATCGCCCGGCCGATCTCGCCCATCCCGCCTTCGGGGTAGTAGACGCCGCCGACGGTGTCCATGTAGGCGATGACGCCGTACGCGCCGATCGCGCGAGCCGGGTCGAGGCCCGCGTAGAGCGCCTGGAAGGTGAAGAGCCGCCGCACCCGCTCGTCGAGCAGGTACCGCCCGACCCGCGGCCCGAGCCGCCCGAAGCCGCCCAGCGCCGCAAGGCGGGCCAGCTCGGGGCGAGCGAGGTCGAGCGGCGAGTCGAAGTTCGCGGCCAGGAAGTGGTCCTTCTGCGCCGTGTACAGGTCGGTCAGCCAGCGGCGCAACGCCCGGTAGCCGGCCGCTTCGCGGGCGCCGGCGAAGGCGCGGATTTCGGCTTCCATCGCGTCGCCGTCGGTGCGCAGCGCCAGAGAGCTGCCGTCGGCGAACCGCGCCCGGTACGCCGGGTCGAGCCTGGTCAGACGCAGGTTCTTGGCCAGCGGCTCGCCGACCGCGGCGAACGCCTCTTCGAGCAGCTCCGGCATGGTGAGCACGCTCGCGCCGGTGTCCACGGCGTTGCCGTCGAAGCTCTGCTGCCCGGCCCGGCCGCCCGGGACGTCCGCCTGCTCCAGCAGCGTGACCTGCCGTCCCGCGCCGAGCAGGTGCAGCGTCGCCGAGAGGCCGGCCAGCCCGGCGCCGATGACGACGACGTGGTCGGCGGGCCCCCTGCTCGTCCGCACGTCAGTACGTCCGCTGGGTGGCCTTGACGACCAGCCCGGTCAGCGCCGCGGGCGCGGGCTCGGCCAGGTGCGCGCGGTCCAGCGCGGCCATCGCCGCCGTCGTCAGCTCGTCGATCCGGCGCTCGACCGCGTCGACCGCGCCGACCTGCTGCAACGCCATCCGGACGGTCTCGACGCTTTCGTCGGACAGGTCCGCGTCGCCGATCGCGTCCGCGATCACCGTGGCCGCGGCCCGCTCGCCCGTTTCGGCGGCGAGCTGCAGGCCGAGCGCGACGAGCAGGGTGCGCTTGCCCTCGCGCAGGTCGTCCCCGGCGGGCTTGCCGGTGACCGACGGGTCGCCGAAGACGCCGAGCAGGTCGTCGCGCAGCTGGAACGCCACGCCGACCTCGCCGCCGAACTCCAGCAGCGTGGCGATCAGTTCCGGCGACGCGCCGCCGAGCGCGGCGCCCAGGTGCAGCGGCCGCTGCACGGTGTAGGCGGCGGTCTTCAGCCGGTCGATCTTGAGCGCGGCCTCGACCGAGGCGTCGCCGGTGGCCTGCGTGCGGACGTCGAGGTACTGCCCGGCGAGGACTTCGGTGCGCATCGCGCGCCAGGCCGGGCGGGCCGCGGCGAGCGTCGCGGCGGGCAGCGGCGCGTCGGCGAACATGTCGTCGGCCCAGGCCAGCGCCAGGTCGCCGACCAGGACCGCGGTGGCCAGGCCGAACGTCGTGGGCGAGCCGAGCCAGCCGCGGTCGGCGTGCAGCTTCGCACCCGCGATGTGCACCGTCGGGTTGCCGCGGCGGGAGTCGGAGGAGTCGATGAGGTCGTCGTGGATCAGCGCGCACGCCTGGATCAGCTCCAGGCTGGACACCGCCTGCAGCACGCCTTCGGCGTCCGCGCCCGCCGGGTCGCCGCCCGCGCCGCGCCAGCCCCACCAGGCGAACGTCGGGCGCAAGCGTTTGCCGCCGCCCAGCACGAACCCGCGCAGCGCGTCGATCCCGGCGGCCACGGTGGGCTCGGTGTCGAGGATCGCGGTGCCCGCCCGGTCGAGGAACCCGGCCAGCGCGCGCTCGACGTGGGCGGGCAGGTCACTGTCGGCGACGGGCGCGTTCATCCCGCCATCCTCGCCGAACCCGCGGGGGCACGGCCCGCCGGGGCTCCCGGATGTGGTGAATCAGACTCCGGCCGTGGCGGCCCAGAACGGACCGGTGAGGCCCGCTTCGGCGAAGTAGGCGACGGCGTCGTGCGGTTCGCGCCGCCGGTAGCCGCGCTCCAGCCGGCCCGCGTACCAGCCGCGCGCGAGCCGCCAGAGGGTGACCAGGTCGAGCACGGACCCCTTGGCCTGCCCGGTTTCCGCCAGCCAGGCGTCCACACAGGACTCGCAGCAGAAGAGGCGCTGGTGCGCGCACGTGTGCAGCACGTCGTCCCACATCCGCGCGGCGGGCACCAGGAAGTGCGCCACCTGCGCGCCTTCCGGCGGCCCCGCGCGGTTCACGACCAGTGCGTGCGGCTGCCCGCACCCGGGGCAGCGGGTCGCCACGAGCACTTCGGGCTCGGTGTCGACCAGGTGCGGGATCGCGAAGGAGTCCCACGCGCAGCCGCCCCACCAGAGCGTGTTCGAGCCCATCACGGAGAAGCCGAGCGACTTGGCCGCGAACGGGTGGGCCAGCACGACGTGCTCGCACTCGTCGAGCACCAGGTGGTGGGCATCGGCGAGGCGGTGCAGCGCCTGCTTGGCCACGGCGAGCGACCCGCCCGCGGCGTCGGCCAGCTCCGGCCCGGTCGGCGCGCGGCCGCGGCCGGCGAAGGCGTGGTAGACGGCCAGGCGCACGTCCTCGTCCCAGCTCGCGTCGTCATCCCTCATCGCTCACTCCTGTATCGAGTCTAGAGCCGGGACCCTTAACATTCGAGGTATGACGTCGGTGATCGAGCGGTTGCGAGGAGACGGGCCGAAGTTCTCCATCGAGTTCTTCCCGCCCCGGGACACGGCGGACGAGGCCGTCCTCTGGAAGGCCATCCGGGAACTCGAGCCGTACGACCCGGCCTACATGTCGATCACCTACGGGGCCGGCGGCTCCAGCCGCGACGGCACGGTCCGCAGCATCGCCCGCGTCGCGACCGAGACGACGCTGGTGCCGATGGCGCACCTGACCGCGGTCAACCACTCCGTCGCCGAGCTGCGGAACGTGATCGGCTGGTACGCCTCGGTCGGCGTCCGCAACATCCTCGCGCTGCGCGGCGACCCGCCCGGCGACGTCTACGGCGAGTGGATCCCGCACCCCGAGGGCCTCACCTACGCCGAAGAGCTGGTGCAGCTGGTCCGCGAGCTGGGCGACTTCTGCGTCGGCGTGTCGGCCTATACCTACGGCCACCCGCGCTCGTCCGACCTCGAGTCGGACACGAAGTACCTGGTCCGCAAGCTGCGCGCGGGCGCGGACTTCGCGATCGCCCAGCTGTTCCACGATCCCGAGGACTTCCTGCGCCTGCGCGACCGGGTGGCCGCGACCGGCTGCGACGTGCCGGTGCTGCCCGGCGTGATGCCGCTGACGACCATGCGGACCCTGCAGACGACGATCAAGCTCTCCGGCGCGCCGGCCCCCCGCAAGGTCCTGGACCGGCTCGAACCGCTGGCCGACGACCCCAAGGCGTTCCGCGCGGCGGGCATCGACGTCACCACCGAGCTGTGCGAGAAGCTGATCGCCGAGGGCGTGCCGAACCTGCACTTCTACACGTTCAACCGCTCGAAGGCGACGCGCGAGGTGATCGCGCGATTGGGTCTCGTCCCGGCCCGTGCTTAAGTACGTACCACCGGGTACGGGTGGCCCGGTAGCGTGCCCTGCATGGCTTCTACTGCTTCCGAAGGCGTGCACGAAACCTGTGACCGGTACGTCGACGACTACGCGGCCGCCGACCCGGTCGCGGCGACCGCGCACGGCATCGCCGGCCACGACCACCGGCTGACCGACTACTCGGCGGAGGGGTACGCCGAGCGCGCCGGCCTGGCCGCGCGGGCGCACGCCGCCGTCACCGCCG
>NZ_JBSGJD010000126.1:0-26788 GCF_053605405.1 Amycolatopsis sp. NPDC003861 | reverse complement strand
TTCCCCCGCCCCCCCCCCCCACCGCGCGGGTGTGTGTTCAGCAGGCGCCGCCGTCGCTCCAGACGGCCCACGAGGTGGGCGCGCCCGGCTCGGCGCCGGTCGAGTACCACAGCGACGTCCACTTGTGACCGTTGTGCCCGACGACGTCGTTGGGCACGTAGGCCTTGGCGGAGTCCCACTCGGCGAGCCCGTCGCAGCCGGTCGGCGGGGTGCCGGTGCCGACGGTGAGCGAGAACTGCGCGGTGTGGTCGGCGTCGGTGCCGTCACCGCTGACCGTCACCTGGCTGGTGCCCTCCGGCGTGGTCGCCGAGGTGGTGATGGTCAGCGTCGCCGTGCCGCCGGAGGAGATGCTCGCCGGGCTGATCGTCGCCTTCGCGCCCTCCGGCAGGCCGGTGGCCTCCAGCTGCACGGTCTGGGCGTTGCCGGAGGTGATCCGGGTGGTCACCGTGGTGGTCGCGGTCTGTCCGGGTTGGACGGACGCCGATGTCGGCGAGAGCGTCAGCGAGTAGTCGTTGCCGGCGGGCGGCTGGCCGGTGCAGGTCGGTTCCCCGCTGACTGCGGGCACGCTCACCGCGTCCCACGCGGCCTTGGTGCTGGCGAACTCGGCGCAGCTGCCGGGGAACAGCGCGACCGCGGCTTCCAGGGTGGCCTTGCGGGCCGCGCGGTGGTTCCACGACGACGTCTTCTTCAGCAGGCCGTTGTAGAAGATCTTGCCGGCCTTCTGGATGCCGACACCGGTGACCGACGAGTTGTTGCACGTCGGGCTGGCCGCGCTGCCCTGGGACAGCAGGTAGAACCAGTGGTTCTGCGGGCCCGCGGCCGCGTGCACCTCGGTGCTCGGGATCGACGAGGAGTAGCAGTTCGGGTCGCCGACCTTCGACGGGTTGTCCATGTAGCGGATCGGGCCCTGGCCGACCAGGTTGACGCCCTCGCCGACGCTGAAGTCCGGCGTGTCCTTCGGGTTGTTGGCGTAGAACTCGGTGAGCGCGCCGAAGATGTCGCCGGTGGACTCGTTGAGCCCGCCGTTCTCGTTGCCCGAGCCCGCGCCGCCCGGCGTGGTCTGGAAGATCGCGTGGCCGAACTCGTGGCCGACGACGTCCATCGGCGTCGCCTGGCGGCGGTTGTCCTGCGAGTGCCCGAAGTGCGTCGACGAGCCGTCCCAGTACGCGTTGACGTCGTTGAGGCCGACGCTCGCGCGGAACCCGCCGCCCGCCCCGTCGATGCCGGTGCGGCCGAGCCACTCGCCGAGCATCTTCCACTCGGTCTGGACGCTGTAGAGGACGTCGACGCAGCCGGTCTCGAGGTCGGTGCCCGAGCCGTTGCCCCAGGTGTTGGAGCTCTTCGTGAAGATCGAGCCGCCCTCGCGGCCGCAGGCGATGCCGCGGCGGCCGGGGTCGGTCATCGAGTACGAGCTGCCGGAGCCGGAGGTGTCGATGGAGACGGTGCCGGCGTAGTAGGAGTTGCCGGTGCCGGCCTCGCGGACGTCGTCCCGCGTGTCGAGGACCTTCCCGGTCGCGCCGTCGACGAAGACGTGCAGGCGGGTGGGCTTGCCGTTCGTGCGGCCGCTGACGACGACCTCGTAGGCGAGCTTCGGGGCGTCCCCGGCCAGCACGACCAGCTTCGGCGCCTCGGCCTTGTCCACTGTGGAGACTTCGCCCTCGGCGACTTTCGTGGCCTGCTCGGCCTTCAGCGTGGCCTGCGTGCCGACGGTGAGCGGGGCGGTGTGCGCGGCTTCGGTGCCGCGGACGCGCCCGGCGCCGTCGGCGACGACCACCGCGTCCCCGCCGATGACCGGCAGACCGTGGTAGGTGCGCTGGTAGGAGGCGTAGTAGAGCCCGCCGCCACCCGGGGTGACTCCGGTGCGGACGAAGGCCTCCCCGGCACCCTTCGCAAGCCGGTCGGCGCCGTTGAGGGCGGCCTGGTCGGCGGCGCGGGCGGCGAGCGCCTCGGGCGGGGTGGCGGCGGGAGGAGCGGGGGCGGCGGCGGCCGGGATCGCCGGCACCGCGAACGTCAGGGCCAGGCCGGCGATCGCCGCCAGCCCACGTGGGGATCTCATGGGGAACCTTTCCGGGGACCGGGGAGGAGTGTGCCCGGAGGAATAACTGCTGTTATTGCGCCGGACGCGTCCGAGTAAAGGTTCCGACCGCGGGCGGGTCAATGGGCCGAATGGAGCAGCGCGGCTCGGTGGCGATCGATTGAAGGCGGACAAAACCGCAGGTCGCGGGCAAAGAGCAGACTGGTCTGAACCAATTCACAGACTTTCGTAGGAAAGTTGCTTTGGTTCGGACCACTGAGCCCGCTGGTCCGCTATTCGGCGCCGGTCGCCGAGTCCAGGCCGCGCCGGTAGGCCTCGACGGCTGCGTCGAGATGACCACGTTGTCGGAGCGCGTCACCGAGCCGCAGGGCCGTCGAAACCGCCGCGCCGTGCAGGGATGCCCCCGTCTGGATTTCGAAGGCTTCGCGCAGCAGGCGGGTCGCCGTCTCGGCGTCCCCCCGGGCCGCGGCGATCTGGCCCAGCAGGCTGGTCGCCTCGCCCAGCGACTCGACGTCCCGGGACAGCAGCTCGCGGACCTCGGAAACGAGCGCGGCCGCCTCCTCCGGCGCTCCCTGCCGGAGCCGGACCTCGGCCAGTTCGAGCGTCGCCCCGGCGAAGCCCTCGTCGGCGCCGATCGCTGCCAGCTGGTCACGGGCCGCCGTCAGTTCCGCGCGGGCCTCGTCGAGGCGGTTCAGGTGGCGCAGCAGGTAGCCGCGGGCCCAGCGGCAGCGGGCCGCGTCGCGGTCGAACCCGACGGACGCGAACAGCCGGCACGCCTCGGTGAGGTCCTCGTCCGCCCGGTCCGCGCGGCCGGTCGCCTGCCAGACCTGCGAGGCCTGCCGGTGGAACCGCGCGACGAAGTCCGGCCGGGTCGCCGCCCGCGCCAGCCGCCGCCCGTCCTCGGCCGCGCGGCGGGCCCGGTGCAGGCCGCCCATCTCCATCAGCGGGTGGATCAACGCCGTGAGCAGGCACAGTTCGGCGTCCGGATCGGCCGGCCGCGCGGCCAGTTCGGCCTCGACCCGCGCGATCGCCGTGCCCGCGTCGCCGCGCTGGAACCGGCAGCCCGACCACCGGTGCACGATCATCGCCCGCAGCCACGGCGGTGCCGCGCCGGCCAGTTCTTCGGCGTGCTCCAGAGCCTCCTGCGCTCCCGAGACGTCGAAGAGCTGCCACTTCACCTCGGCCTGGCAGAACCGGGCGTAGCACTCGACGTCGTCGAGGTGGTAGCCCGCCGCCTGCTTGCCCGCGGCCGCGAACCGCTCCTCGGCGGCGGCGATCCGGCCCTGCTCCAGGTCGCGGTAGCCCTCGTCCAGCGCCGCGCGCAGCTCGTCCGCGACGCCGGGTGGCCGGCCGAACCGCAGCTCGTCGACGGTCAGCCCGAGCCGGCCGGCCAGGTAGGCGAGCATCTCCTCCGACGGCGGGCGGCTGCCGGTCTCGACCTTCGCCAGGAACCCCCGGTCGTACCCCGGCTCGGCCAGCTCGCGCTGGGTCCAGCCGCGGCCGGTGCGCAGCCGCCGGATCCGCGCTCCGAGCGGTTCGGCGGGGGCACTGGTCATCTCCCCACGGTAGGTCATCGGCGCGGCGGCCGTGGAAACGGACATATTGACGCCTCCGGGCGGGCCGGGATAGCGTTCTCCGCTAAATAGGAAACTTTCCTAACAAAGTGGAGGCCGATCATGCGCCTGCTTCCCCTCGCGACGGCGGCCGTGCTCGCCGTGCCCCTCGCGGCCACCCCGGCCGAGGCCGCGACGCCGGCCGAGGTCCGGGTCGACCAAGTCGGCTACGCGCTGGGCGAGGCGAAGCACGCGTACCTGCTCGGCGGCACGGCCGGGAAGTTCGCCGTCGTCGACGAGCGCGGCCGCGTGGTTCGCGAAGGCCGCACCGGGGCGAGCCTGGGCGCCTGGAACGCGCGGTACCCGGCGGTGTTCGACCTCGACCTGTCCGGTGTGGACAGACCGGGTACGTACCGGGTCAAGGCCGCCGGAGCGACGTCGCCGCCGTTCCGGATCGACACCGCGCGCCGCCTGTTCCGCCCGCTGGTGCGGGCCACCACCGAGTTCTTCCAGGCCCAGCGCGACGGCCACGACGTGATCCCCGGCCGGCTCGACCGCAAGCCGTCGCACCTGGCCGACCGGACGGCGACCGTGTACGCGGAGCCGAAGTTCGCAGGTGAAGGCGGGGACGAGATCGTCGAACCGCTGAAGCCGCAGGGCGCCCCGGTCGACGTCGAAGGCGGCTGGGTCGACGCCGGCGACTTCGTGAAGTTCACCTCCAACACCGCGTATTCGCTGGCCGAGCTCGGTTTCGTGCTGCGCGACGACCCCGATCCGGTGCTGGCCAAGGAGGTTCGCTTCGGCCTCGACTGGCTCGACAAGGTCTGGGACGGCCGCACGAAGACGCTGTACGCCCAGGTCGGCATCGGCACCGGCAGCGAGGAGTTCGGCTTCCTCGGCGACCACGACGTCTGGCGCAACCCGCAGGACGACGACGCGCTCGACGTCAAGCCCGGCGACCCCGCCTACTTCGTCAAGTACCGGCCGGTGTTCCCCGCGGCCCCGGCGGGCGCGCCGCTGTCGCCGAACCTGGCCGGCCGCGTCGCGGCGGCGTTCGCGCTGGGGGCGCAGGTGTCCGCCCACCGCGACCCGCGCCTCGCCCGCCACTACCTGACCGAGGCGGCGGCCGTCTTCGCGCAGGCCAAGACGACCGGTGTCGGCGAGCTCGTCACCGCGTTCCCGCACGCCTACTACCCGGAATCGTCGTGGGAGGACGACCTGGAGCTGGGCGCGACCCAGCTCGCCCTGGCGGCCCGGGCCTTGAAGGACCCGCGAGCCGACGGCTGGGCCCGCGACGCGGCGAAGTGGGCGAAGGCCTACATCGGCAGCGGTGACACGAGCACGTTGAACCTCTACGACACGAGCGCGCTCGCCCACGCCGACCTGGCCGGCCTGCTGCGCACCGGCGTCCCGGGCGCGGCGCTCGGCGTCCGCGACCTGGCCGCCGACCTGCGGCGCCAGCTCGACTCCGGCGTCGAGGCGGCGAAGACGAGTCCATTCCGGACAGCGGTCGACGTCACCGACTTCGACGCGGCCAGCAAGAGCTTCGGCTTCGCCGCGACCGCGCGGCTGTACCAGCGCGTCACCGGCGATGCGCGGTACGCCGCGTTCGGCGCGCAGCAACGGAACTTCACGCTCGGGGCCAACGCCTGGGGCGTCTCCCTCGTGGTCGGCGTCGGCACGACGTCCCCGCGGTGCCCGCACCACCAGGCCGCGAACCTCGCCGGGCCGTCGAAGGTGCTCTACGGCGCGGTCGTGAACGGCCCGAACGGCGCGGACAACTTCGCCGACCTGCCGTTCCCGGCGGGCGCCACGGAGTGCACCCGTCCGTATGAATCCTTCGACGGCCGGGGAAGCCGCTACGCCGACGACCTGAGTTCATGGCCCAGCAACGAGCCCGCCATCGACTTCACCTCCACGGCGTTGTTGGCATTCTCGCTGGCGGGCAGGCCGTAGCATGGGGAAGTGAGCGAACAGTCTGAATGGCCGGACGGCCAGTACCCCGAACGCCCGGTGGAGCGGCACAAGGGCCCGGTCGTGCTGCGCCGCGACCGCCGCGACCAGGGCAGCACCACCGACCAGCGGCTCCTGGACTCGCGCGGCCCGAGCGACTGGGTGCACACCGACCCGTGGCGCGTGCTGCGGATCCAGGCCGAGTTCGTCGAAGGCTTCGGCGCGCTCGCCGAGGTCCCGCGGGCGGTGACCGTGTTCGGCTCGGCCCGCACCAAGCGCGACAACCCGGAGTACGAGCTCGGCCGCAAGATCGGCGGGGCGCTGGCCAACGCCGGGTTCGCGGTGATGACCGGCGGCGGGCCGGGCGCGATGGAGGCGGTCAACCGCGGCGCGGCCGAGGCCGGCGGCTTCTCCGTCGGGCTCGGCATCGAGCTGCCGTTCGAGCAGGGCCTGAACCCGTGGGTCGACCTCGGCGTCAACTTCCGCTACTTCTTCGCCCGCAAGACGATGTTCATCAAGTATTCGCAGGCCTTCATCTGCCTCCCCGGCGGCTTCGGCACGCTCGACGAGCTGTTCGAGGCGCTGACCCTGGTGCAGACGAAGAAGGTCACGAAGTTCCCGGTGGTGCTGTTCGGCAGCGACTACTGGGGCGGCCTCTACGACTGGATCAAGAACTCGGTCATGGCCGAGGGCAAGATCAGCCCGCACGACCTGGACCTGCTGCACGTCACCGACGACATCGACGACGCCGTCCGCGTGGTCCAGGAGTCCTACCAGGCGTGGGAGGACACGCACTGATGCGGCGGATCTGTGTCTTCTGCGGCTCGTCCATGGGCTTTTCGCCGCGGTACGCCGAGCAGGCGGCCGCGCTCGGGAAGCTGCTGGCCCAGCGCGGCATCGGGCTGGTCTACGGCGGCGCGAGCGTCGGCACGATGGGCGTGGTCGCCGACGCCGCCCTGGCCGCGGGCGGCGAGGTGATCGGCGTGATCCCGGAGGCGCTGTCGTCGGTCGAGATCGCCCACGCCGGGCTGTCGGAGCTGCACGTGGTCGCGGACATGCACGAGCGCAAGGCCAAGATGGCGGCCCTCTCCGACGGCTTCGTGGCGCTGCCGGGCGGCGCGGGCACCCTGGAGGAGCTGTTCGAGGTCTGGACGTGGGCCCAGCTCGGCCTGCACGGCAAGCCGATCGGCCTGGTCGACGTCGACGGGTACTACGCGCCGCTGCTGGCGTTCGCCGACCACATGGTGACGGAGGGCTTCGTCCAGGACGGCTACCGGAAGCTCCTGCTGACCGACGCCGACCCGGCCGCGCTGCTGGACAAGTTCGAGACGTACGAGCCGCCGGCGCCGCCGAAGTGGGCGAAGGAGCCACCGGGTATCTGACGTCGTGAACCCGTGGGTCCAGGCCGGAGCGGCGCTGGTCGTAGGTCTGCTGACCGCGACCGGCGCGTTCGTCGGCGTGCGGTTTTCCGTGCGGGGCAACGACCGCGCGACGGAGCAGCGCGAGCTGGCCGGCCGCCGGGAAGAGTGGTGGCGGCGGTTCACGTGGGCGTCGGAGCTTGCCCTCTCCGAGTCGCCGGCGAAGCGGGTGGCCGGGCTGAAACTGCTGGCGAAGCTGGCACAGTCGGAACTCGCGACCCGCGACGAGTGGGAGTTGCTCGACGTGTTCCAGGGACGTGTACTGGACAAGCTCCTCGACGACCTCCCGGAGAGCTGATGGACATCACGGAAGAGCACATCGCCGCGGCTCAGCTGCGCCTCGTCCTGGACGAAAAGCTGGGCCGGGCGACGCCGGAGCGGGTACGCCGGGTCGCCGCGGCCGAGGCCGGGTCGCCACCCGTCACCCCGGTCCCGGTGGCGCTGCCGGAGAGCGACTTCTCCGTGGTGGGCCGCTACCTCCAGGCGATCGGGGAGCTACGCGAGAAGGCGACGCACGCACGCCTCGCCGAACGGCTCGGGCACTCCGCACCGACCACGAGCGAGATGATCCGGCGGCTGCTGCGTGAAGGCCTGATCAGCGGCTCGGAGAAGGCGCCGTTCATCCTCACCCAGGCGGGCGCGCAGGTCCGTGACGCTTTCGTCCGCCTCGACCGGGACCTTGTCCTCAGCTGGCCGGTCTCGTCCGACGTGAATGGCGCCATCCAGGAAGTGATCGACGCCCTGACAGGTTTTTTGGGCAACCGCTCCGACTGGTTGATGACCCGGCAGGGGACCGACGAAGTCCGCATCGGCAACCTGACGGAGCCCGAAGTCGGGGTCGTCCTCGCGACGGTGGCGGACTGGACCTCGCGCCACCCCGGTTCGGACGTGGACGTCCGCCGAGGTGCGCGGGTTGCCGAAGTGCGGGCCGAAGACGCGGGTAACATCGCCGCGTTGATTGCGGCCCTCGCGGTCTAAGCCACGCCCTCGCTCGGCCGCTTGTGGTAGGTGTCCACGTACTCCTGCCCGGAGATCTCCAGGATCGCGTACATCACCTCGTCGGTGACCGACCGCCGGATCGCCGGGGCGTAGTCCTGGCCCTCGTAGCGCGAAAAGTCCAGGGGCTTGCCGAACGTGATGCCGATCTTCGCCGGCCGGGGGATGCGGGCGCCGTCCGGCTGGAGGTTCTCCGTGCCCGTCAGTGCGACCGGGACCACCTTCGCGCCGGTCGCCAGGGCCAGGGCCGCGACACCGGTGTGGCCCCGGTGCAGCCGGCCGTCCAGCGACCGGGTGCCCTCCGGGTAGATCGCGAAGACGCCGCCCGCGTCGAGGACCTTGCGGGCCGCCTCCAGGGCCGCCAGCCCGGCCTGGGCGTTGCCGCGCTCGACCGGGACGTAGCCGAGGCCGCCGAGGAAGCCCGCCAGGGCCTTGCCCTTGAGGCCCTTGCCGACGAAGTACTCCGCCTTGCCGAGGAACTTGACCTGCCGCGGGGTCGCGAACGTGATCACGCCGGTGTCGAGGGCGGCGCGGTGGTTGGCCGCCAGCAGCACCGGGCCGCTGAGCGGCACGTTCTCCACGCCGTGCACTTCGGGCCGGTACACCGCCCTGACCAGCGGTCCCAGCACGAACCGGACAAGCAGCGCGATCAAGTGGTCCTCCTCCTCGGGTGCGGTGCCCCCAGCATGGCACGATCGTTACTCGTGAGTTGGTTCGAGCGGCGTACGTGGCAGGAACCCGGTTGGACGCCCGCGGACATCGTGGCCGCGAAGGGTGACCGGACGGTTTCGGTCGTGCTACCGGCGCTGGACGAAGAGCGAACCGTGGGTGACGTCGTCGCGTCGGTGCGTCCCCTCCTCGGGAGCGTCGTCGACGAGCTGGTCGTCGTCGACTCCGGCTCGACCGACGACACGGTGCGAACCGCGGAGGCCGCGGGCGCGCGGGTGGTCCGCCGCGAGGACGTCCTGCCGGACCTGCCGCCGGTGCCCGGCAAGGGCGAGGTGCTGTGGCGGTCCCTGGCCGCGACGAGCGGCGACTTCGTCGTCTTCCTCGACTCCGACCTGGTCGACCCGGACCCGGCGTTCGTGCCCTCGCTGCTCGGCCCGCTGGTCACCGAAAGCGGTGTCCACCTGGTCAAGGGCTTCTACCGCCGCCCGCTGCGGCTGGAGAGCAGCGGCGGCGGGCGCGTCACCGAGCTGCTGGCGCGGCCGGTGCTCTCGGCGCTGCGCCCGGCGCTCGGCGGCCTGATCCAGCCCCTCGGCGGCGAGTACGCGGGCACCCGCGAGTTCCTCGAGTCGGTGCCGTTCGCGGCCGGCTACGGCGTCGAGATCGGCCTGCTGCTCGACGCCGAGGCGCGGTACGGCCTCGACGGGCTCGCGCAGGTCAACCTGGGTGTCCGCAAGCACCGGAACCGGTCCCTCGCCCAGCTGGGCGCGATGTCCCGGCAGATCCTCGGCACCGCACTGGACCGCTGCGGCGTCCCGGCCGCCGACGCGCCGTTCACGCAGTTCGTGCAGGTCGACGAGGAGTGGTTGCCGGACGTCACGGAGGTCCGGGTCGCCGACCGGCCGCCGATGCGGGACGTACTCGCCCGTCCTCGAGGGTGAGCACCTCGTCGAAGCCGGCGAGGTGTTCGGGGCGGTGGGTGACGAGCACCACGCTGCCCTCCGCCTTCGCGAGGACCCGCGCCAGGACGGCGTCGCCGTGGGCCGGGTCGAGGCCTTCGACGGGCTCGTCGAGCACCAGGACCTTCGGTGCGGCCAGGACCGCCCTGGCCAGGACCAGCCGTTGCCGCTGACCGCCGGACAGCGCGTCGCCGTCGGGGCCGGTGTCGCGGTCGAGGTCCACGTCGAAGCCGGCGGTTCCGCAGGCGTCCCGCAGCTCGTCGTCGGTCGCGTCCGGCTTGGCGAGCAGGAGGTTCTCGCGGACGGTCGTGTGGAAGACGTGGGCGTCGGCTTCGGCGCCCGAGACGATCGCCGGCAGGTCCCGGTACTCGCCGAGCGGATGGCCGTCGAGGGTGACCCGGCCGTCGGTCGGCGCCTGGCTGCCGAGCAGGAGGCGCAGCAGCGTCGTCTTCCCGGCACCGCTGGGGCCGAGGATCCCGACGCGCTTGCCGGGCGGCAGGTCGAGGTCGACGTCCTTGAGCGCCGGAGGCCGTCCGGGGTGCCGGACACCGGCCTTTTCGAGCCGGAAATGGCCCTCTCGCGCGGTGCGGGTGCCTTCCGGCACGGCGGGTTCGGCGAGCACGGCCCGCACCCGGGCCGCGGACGCGCGGATCTCGGGCACGCGCCGGGCCGCGCCGATCAGCGGGAGGACGACCTCGAAGGCCGTCACCGCCGCCAGGGTCAGCGCCGCGGTCCACGGAACCGAGGCGTGGCAGAGTAGCGCGACGGCGACTGAGGTGCCGAGCTGGACGAGCACGCCAGCCGCGCTGACCAGGGCGGTCTTGGCCGCGGCCGCCCGCTCGCCCGCGGTGATCTCGTCGACGACGTGCGTGGCGCGTTGCCGGTGCTCCTCGAGCGCTCCGGCGGCGACGAGCTCCCGATGCCCGGTGACGACCTCGACGGCAAGTTCGGCGAGCTCGGCCCGCCTCGGGGCACTTTCCCGCGCCGCCTCGGCGGTGAGGCGGACGACCAGCCACGGAAGAACCACCCCCGCGACGACCAGCCCGGCGGCCAGCGCCCCGGCGGCCGGCAGCGACGCGGTGGCCGTGACACCGGCGGCGACAGCCCCCACGAGCCCGGCGACCCCGGCGGGCAACAGCCACCGCAGGACGGCGTCCTGCAGAGCGTCCACATCGGACACCAGCCGGGTGACGAGGTCGCCGCCGGAGTACCGCGCGCCGGGGACGAGGGCCTGGTAGACGCGGGAACGCAGCTCGCCGAGCCACCGGAGGACGACGTCGTGCCCGGCGAGCCGTTCGGCGTACCGGAGGCCACCGCGCAGGAGGGCGAGGGTGCGGACGGCGACGATGGCGACGGTGAGGGCGGCGAGCGGCGGCCGTTCGGCGGCCCGCAGCAGCAGCCAGGCGGCGGTGGCCATCAGGGCCAGGGCGGCCAGTTCGGCGGCGGCCCCGAGGAGGGCGGCGCGGAGGAGCCGGAGCACGTCCTTTGTGGACAGGTTCACGCCGCCACCTCCGCGCCGACCCGGCCGCCCCGGAGTTCGAGCACCCGGTCGGCCAGGGAGACCATCGCCGGGCGGTGGGCGACCAGGACCGCCGTCCGGCCCGGGAGCAGCCGCCGGGTCGCCGACAGCACGGTGTCCTCGGTCTTGGCGTCCAGCCGTGCCGTCGGCTCGTCGAGGAGGAGCAGGCCCGCCGAAGTCCGGGCGAGCGCCCGCGCGAGGCCGACCCGCTGCCGCTGCCCGGCCGACAGGACTTCGCCCAGTTCACCCACCGGCGTCTCGTAACCCGCCGGGAGCCCCGCCGCCACCGAGTCCAGGGCCGCCGCCCGGGCCGCCGCGGGGATGTCCGCCGAGGGAACGCCGAGAGCGATGTTCGAAGCCAGCGGCCCCCGGAACAACGTCGGCCGCTGCGGCACCCACGCCACGTCGGCCAGCCAGTCCGCGGGCGACAGGGAACGCAGGTCCACCCCGTCGACCAGGACCCGGCCCGCGGACGGCGGCACGAACCCCAGCAGCACCGCCAGCACCGTGCTCTTGCCCGCCCCGCTCGGCCCGACCAGCGCCACCCGTGCCCCGGCCGGCACCGAGAAGTCCACTTCGGACAGTGCGGGCACCCCGTCGTAGGCGACCGAGACCCGCTCGAAGACCACCGAAGGCGCACCCCGCCGCCGGGTCAGCACCGCCGACCGGGACCGGACGACCGGCACGGCGAGGGCCTCCCGCAGCGCCGCCAGCCCTTCCGCCGCCGCGTGGAACTTCGCGCCCGCCGCCCGCAGCGGCAGGTACGCCTCGGGGGTCAGCAGCAGGATCAGCAGCGCCGGACGCGCTTCGAGACCGCCCGAGAGCAGCCGGAACCCGATCGGCACCGCCACCAGCGCGACCGAGAGCGTCGCCACCAGTTCCAGCACCAGGGCCGACAGGAACGCCACCCGCAACGTCTTCATGGTCGCGTCGGCGTGCGCGGCCGCCATCGACCGCACGGTCGCGGCCTGCTCGGCGGCCCGGCCGAACACCTTCGCCGTCCCGAGCCCGCGGACGGCGTCCAGGAAGTGCCCGCCCAGCTTCGCCAGCAGCTCCCACTGGACGGCCGCCTTCGCCTGCTTCCCGACCAGGACCGCGAACACCGGGATCAGCGGCAAGGTGACGACCACGACCAGCGCCGAGGTCAGGTCCGTGGTGAACAGCCGCGCGATCACCGCGACCGGCACCACCACCGACACCACCAGGGACGGCAGGTACCCGGTCAGGTAGCTGTCCGTGGCGTCGACCCCGCGCGTGATCTGCGTCGCGACGACGCCGGCCCGGTCCGAAGCGGACCCGAGCAGCCGGCGTCGCAGCGCGCCGCGGACCGACGCGGCAAACCGTCCACTGAGGACACCGTGGCTCCAGGCGAGCGACGCCCGCGCGGCGATTGCCACGACCAGGAGCAGCGAAACGCCGCCGCCGGTGAGCAGCGTGGCGAGCCCCTCCGCCTGGAGGAGCACCGAAGCCGCGGTGAGCACCGCGAGCAAGCCCAATCCGGCCAGGTACCGCCGGAGTCCGGGTAGCGCAGGCACGACGTCCCCCTAGAAGTGCAGCAGCGAGCGCTGGTCGACGGGACGCCGGTGGGCGCGCCAGGTCAGCCACTGCACGACCAGCAGCACCAGCACCGCGGGCGGCGCGAACCAGGCGAGCACGGCGAACGTCTCCGCCGCCGTCGCCGCCTCGTCGAGCGTCAGCGCGTACCCCGGCGAAGCCAGCACGGTGGGAAACCGCAGCGTCCCGGCGAGCAGCGCCGGGCAGGCGGCCAGGACCATCGACCCGACGAGCGCGACCCGGTACCGCCGCACCGCCAGCCCGAGCCGGGCCACGGCGAACGCCGCGAACGCCACCGCGGCGACGACCGCACCGAGCACGGAACCGCCGTCGAGCGCGAAGAAGCCCCACACCGCGGCGATGACGAGGAACGCCAGCACCGGCGCCGAGAAGGCGCGCGCCAGCCGCACCGCGCGGCCGGTCAGCTCGGCCGGGGCCCGTACGGCCAGGAAAGCCGCCCCCTGCAAGCAGAACAACGCGACGAACCCGAGTCCCCACAGCACCGCGTACGGGGAGAACAACGCGAGGACGTCTCGCGAAGGCGAGCCGTCCGGGGACAGCGGCAGCCCGAGGACGAGATTGCCGAGGAACAGGCCCCACGACAGCGCCGTCACCAGCGCGCCGCCGACGATGCCCGCCGTCCAGGCGCCGCGGCGGGCGTCCGGGCGGCGGCTGCGCAGCTGCATCGACGCGGTGAACGTCACCAGGCCGAGCAGGAGCGTCACGACCAGGACGTACGCCCCGGCGAACACCTTGCCCTCCAGGTGCGGGAACGCGCCGAAGAGCAGGCCGACGGCCGCGATCAGCCACACCTCGTTGGCCAGGAAGAACGGCCCGAGCGCGCCGAGCATCTGCCGCCGTCGCCGCTCGTCGGCCTCGAACGCGGGCAGCAGCATGCCGACGCCGTAGTCGTACCCCGCCAGCGCGAAGTAGCCGCAGGTCAGCAGGCCCAGGAGGCCCCACCAGAAGGTCGTCATCGGTCAGACTCCGCTCAGGACGGGCTGCTCGGCGGGCGCTTCGACCGGCTCCGGGCCGCGCCGGGCGACGCGCGCCATGAGCACCCAGTCGGCCACCGCGAGCGCGGCGAACAGCAGTGTGAAAGCGATGAAGGAGAACAGGATCTGGCCGGCCGGGACGTCCGCGATCGCGTCGGCGGTGCGCAGCTTCCCCCAGACCAGCCACGGCTGGCGGCCGAGCTCGCGCACCAGCCAGCCCATGATCGCGGCGGCGAACGGCAGCGGGATGGCCGCGACCATCAGGTAGTGCAGGAACCGCGCCTTCGTGAGCCAGTTCCGGAACAGCAGGAGCGTGCCGAGGAGCGCGCAGAGGAACATCAGGAACCCCAGCCCGATCATGGCGCCGAGCGGCACGCCGACCGCGCTTTCGCCCAGCTTGTCCGGCTGGTATGTCTTCAGCTCGCCGAACTGCGCGAAGCCCTGGTTGACGACGAAGATCGAGCCGACGAGCGCCGCCACCACACCGATCCGCATCGACCGCCGGAAGAACTCGACCTCGGTGGTGCGCTTGAGGAAGTGCCAGGCGCTGACGCCGACGACGAAGAACCCGCCGGTCACCAGCGCGGCGCTGAGGACGTGCGGCAGGGAGGCGACCAGCGCCGGGTTCGAGAACAGCGCGCCGAAGTCGTCGAGGCGCAGGGTGCCGTTCTCGACCCGGCTGCCGACCGGGTTCTGCAGGAACGAGTTGGCCAGCATGATGAACAGCGCCGACGCGTACGCGGTCAGCGTGACCAGCCAGAGCAGCGTCAGGTGCAGCCACTTGTTCATCCGCCCGAAGCCGAAGATCCACAGGCCGAGGAAGGTCGATTCGAGGAAGAACGCGACCAGCGTCTCGATGGCCAGCGGCGCGCCGAAGACGTCGCCGGCGAAGGCGGACAGGCCGGTCCAGGTCAGCCCGAACTGGAACTCCATCACGATCCCGGTGCCGATCCCGAGCGCGTAGTTGATCACGTACAGGCGGCCCCAGAAGCGCGTCATCCGCAGGAGCTCGGGCCGGCCGCCGAGCGTCCAGCGCGTCTGCATCACCGCCACCAGCGTGACCAGCCCCAGGGTGAGGAGCACGAACAGGAAGTGGAACGAGGTCGTCGTCGCGAACTGGAGTCTCGCGATCGGAAGAGCGTTCATGTAGACAGGCTACACATAGTCTGCCTACATGTAGCGAGCCGATGTGTAGACTGCGTACCCATGAAGGCGGACACCCTGCGCGGACACCTCGACGCGTTGCTGCTGGCCGTGCTCGACGGCCGGAAACTGCACGGCTACGCGATCATCGAGGCGCTCCAGCTGCGCAGCGACGGCGCGCTCGACCTGCCCACCGGCACCGTGTACCCGGCGCTGCGCCGGCTCGAGCGGGCCGGCTGGCTGGCCAGCGAATGGGACGTCGTGTCCGGCCGCAAGCGGCGGACCTACCGGCTGACCCGCTCCGGTGAGCAGGCCCTGGCCGCGGAACGCGCCGAGTGGCGGGAGTTCACCACGGTCATCGGGGGAGTGCTGGGGACATGATCGACGAATACCTGGGGGAGCTGGACCGCAGACTGCACGGCTGCGGCCGGTTCAAAGCCGACCTGCTCGAGGAAGCCCGGGACGGGCTGCACGACGCCGCCGACGCCTACCGCGCGGGCGGCTGGAGCGACGAGGACGCGCAGCGCCGGGCGGTCGCCGACTTCGGTCCGGCGGCCGTCGTCGCCCGCGACTACCAGGCCGAGCTGGGCATGCTCAGCGGTGTCCGCACGCTGTGGAAGCTGGTGCTGGGCGTGCCGGCGATGCAGATCGCGTGGGACTACGCGCGGATCCTCACCTTCGGCGAGTGGACGCGGCTGTCGACGCCGTCGCCCGAGTGGTACATGGTGATCACGCGGGTCTCCCACGGCGCGGTGTTCCTCGTGCCGGTGATCGGCCTGGTCGCCCTGCTCGGGATCCGCTGGCTGAGCCGCCGCATCGACGGCACCGGGCTCGCCCGGTTCTGCGGGGTCCTGATCGCGCTCGCGGTCGGCGTCAACATCGGCTCCATCGGGCTGCTCATCGCGGCGACCGGCGTCGTCGACGTTTCGCGGCTGTTCCTGAGCGTCCCGTGCGCGCTCCTGATGTTCGCCTGGGTGGCGCTTTCGATCCGGCTCGTCGTGCTCGCGAGACGTTCCTGGGGTGGGTATGCCAGGATCGTCGCGTGACGACCGCGCTGATCTACCTCGTAGTCATGCTGCTGGTGGCGGCCGTGGTGTTCCTGCTCGCCGCGGTGGTGTTCGGCCGGGGTGAGGAGCTCGCCCCGCTGCCGCCGGGCAGCTCGCCCACCCGGCTGCCCGCCGAGGACATCACCGGCGAGGACCTGACCGAGGTCCGGTTCCAGCTGGTGCTGCGCGGCTACAAGATGTCCGAAGTGGACTGGGTGATGCGGCGGCTCGGCGTCGAGCTCGACGAGCTGCGCGCCCGCGTCGCCGAGCTGGAGCAGCGCGAACGCGAGCGGGAGAGCACGTCCTCGCCCGAGGCTTCCCCGTGACGGACCTGATCCTCTCGGTCGAGGTCCGCGCCCCGGCCGGGACGACCTGGCTCGCGCTGACCGACTGGGCGCGCCAGGGCGAGTGGATGCTCGGCACCGAGGTCGAGGTGGTCGAGGGCAACGGCCGCAGCGTCGGCTCGCGGCTCTCGGCGTTCACCGGCGTGGCCGGGGTCGGCTTCACCGACACCATGGAGATCACCAGCTGGGAGCCGCCCGTGCGGTGCGGGGTCCGGCACCTCGGCAGCTTCGTGGCCGGCACCGGCGTGTTCCAGGTCGTCCCGAAGGGCGCGGCGCGCTCGACGTTCGTCTGGGCCGAGCACCTGCGGCTGCCGTTCGGGCCGCTGGGCCGGCTCGGCTGGCCGGTCGTGCGGCCGGCGTTCGCGCTGGGGGTGCGCCTGTCGCTGCGGCGGTTCGCGCGGTTCGCGGAAAACTATTCGGTGGGTGGGGATGAGTGAGCTTTTCGGCGCCGACGGCGTCGCGCGGTGCAGCTGGGGCAATTCGACCCCGGATTACGCTGCGTACCACGACGAGGAGTGGGGCGTTCCGCTCCACGGGCAGGACGAGCTGTACGAGCGGCTGTGCCTCGAGTCGTTCCAGTCGGGGCTGTCGTGGATCACGATCCTGCGCAAGCGCGAAGGCTTCCGGAAGGCGTTCAAGCAGTTCAAGCCGGCGAAGGTGGCGAAGTTCGGCGACACCGACGTCGAGCGGCTGATGCAGGACGCCTCGATCGTGCGGAACCGGGCGAAGATCCTGGCCGCGATCAAGAACGCGCAGGCGATCGCCGCTTTGGATGAGCCGCTGGACGACTTGCTGTGGTCCTTCGCGCCCTCTTCGCACCAGCGCCCTCGCACCATGGCGGACGTCCCGGCCATCACCGACGAGTCCAAGGCGATGGCCAAGGAACTGAAGAAGCGCGGGTTCGTCTTCCTCGGCCCGACGACCTGCTACGCCCTGATGCAGGCCACCGGCATGGTCGACGACCACGTCGAAGGCTGCTTCCGCGCCTCGTGAGTGTTTAGGCGGGTTAGAACCCGCCTAAACACTCACGACCAGCCGCGGCAGACTGCTTACTTGCCCTGGAAGGCCGGCTTGCGCTTGCCGACGAAGGCCTCGACGGCCTCGGTGTGGTCGGCGGTCTTGCCGAGCGCGGTCTGGGCGGCGTCCTCGGCGTCGAGGGCCTCCTCGAACGTCGACTGCGCGGCCAGGTTGAGCACGCCCTTGATCTTCGCGTAGGCGACGGTCGGGCCGGCCGCGAGCTTCGCCGCCACCTGCTGGGCGCGGGCGGCGAGCTCTTCGTCCGGCACGACCTCGCCGACCAGGCCGAGCCGCAGCGCCTCGGCCGCGTCGACGGTCCGGGCCAGCAGCATCAGCTCGGCGGCGCGGCCGTAGCCGACCAGCCGCTGCAGCGTCCAGGACGCGCCCGAGTCCGGGCCGAGCCCGACGTTGGCGAAGGCCATCAGGAACGACGACGACTCGGCGGCGATCCGCAGGTCGCTGGCGTAGGCGAAGGCGGCCCCGGCGCCGGCGGCGGTGCCGTTGACCGCCGCGATCACCGGCTTCGGCATGGCCACGATCGCCTGGACGATCGGGTTGTAGTGCACCTTCACGGTGTGTAGCGGGGCGGGGTCACCCGCTTGCAGCAGCCCCACGTGCTCCTTCAGGTCCTGGCCGGCGCAGAAGGCCTTGCCGGAACCGGTCAGCACGACCGCGCGGACTCCCTCGTCGCCGGACGCCTCGCGCAGCGCCGCGAGCAGTGCTTCCTTCAGCTCCACGGTCAGCGAGTTGTACGCCTGCGGCCGGTTGAGGGTGAGGGTGCGCACCCCGTCGGCGTCGGCGGTCACCAGGACGTCGGATGTGGTCACGTCTTCTCCTTGCGCGGAAAACTTCGGTCGGCCGAGAGTCTTTCACCTCGCGCGGGCCGCATACCAGCACCGATACGGCGGCAAAAGATCGGTCCGCTGATGCGCCCGGCCGCTGATGAGGGACAATGGACACCAGACCCGGCTGGCTTTCACGCGAGCGCGACCCGGGCGCGCCGGTTGAGACGGAGGGAGCACGCTATGGCGGCCATGAAGCCCCGGACCGGAGATGGTCCCCTCGAAGTGACTAAGGAGGGGCGGGGCCTCGTGATGCGCGTACCGCTCGAAGGTGGTGGGCGACTCGTCGTCGAACTCTCCGCGGAAGAAGCGAAGGACCTCGGCGCCGCACTGGCGGAGGTCACCGGCTGAGCCGGCTCCCTCGATCCGTCCTTCCGTCGCACCCCGGTCTCCCTGCGGAGGCCGGGGTCGCGGTTCCTCTGCGCCCGAAGGTTGCTCACTGTGCGTAATCCGCTACCGCCCGTTCCGGCTACTCTCCTCGACATCGAAGTCGCGGCCGACCTCCGCCGCGGCGTCCCGACGGCCCGGCTGGTGGCCGCGCCCGACAACGATGACGTCGAGCCCTTGGAGATCGAAGGCGTCCGGATCACCGGCAAGGCGGGCGACGTCCAGACGGTGCCCGGGGGCGGGCCGCGCTGGATCGCGGGCCTGGGCGGCGGCGAGCCGAAGGAGTACCGCAAGACGGGCGCGGCGCTGGTCCGCGCGCTGAACGCGGCGCTGGCCGAAGACGTCGAGAACGGCGGGAAAGCGTTCCGTGCGGTGCAGCTGGAACTGCCCGAGGAGGCCGCCGGCGAGCACGTCACCGAGCTGGCGCTGGGCCTCCTGTTGGGCGGCTACCGGTACAAGGTGACCGGTGAGGCGCCTTCGCCGTCCGTGCGGACGATCCGGCTCGTGGGGGAGGACCCCGCGCTGCCGGCGCTGGTCGAGCGGGCCTCGGCGCTGGCCGCGGCGACGGCGCTGACGCGGGACCTCGCGAACACGCCGTCCAACGTGAAGACCCCGGCCTGGCTGGCGGACACGGCCGCCCGCGTGGCCGGCCCGCGCGTCGAGGTGACGGTGCGGGACGAGAAGTGGCTCGCGGCCGAGGGCTTCGGCGGCGTCCTGGCCGTCGGCGGCGGTTCCGCGCGGCCGCCGCGGCTGATCGAAATGGCGTACCAGCCGCCGGGGGCTTCGACGCACCTGCTCCTGGTCGGCAAGGGCATCACGTTCGACACGGGCGGCCTGTCGATCAAGCCGGCCGACGGGATGCACCTGATGCGCACGGACATGGCGGGCGGCGCGGCGGTGATCTCGGCGATCCGCGCCATCGCGGCGCTGGGGCTGCCGGTCCGGGTGACGGCGCTGGTGCCGTGCGCGGAGAACCACGTGTCGGGGTCGTCGTACCGGCCGGGCGACATCGTCCGCCACTACGGCGGCAAGACGACCGAGGTGGGCAACACCGACGCCGAGGGCCGGATGGTCCTGGCCGACGCGCTGGTCTACGGGATCCGCCGGTTCTCGCCGGACTACGTGGTCGACGCGGCGACGCTGACCGGCGCGATGAAGGTCTCGCTGGGCCTGCGCACGGGCGGCCTGTTCGCCTCGGACTCTTCGCTGGCGGCCGCGGTGGTTTCGGCGGGCGCGCGCGTGGGCGAGGCCTGGTGGCGGATGCCGCTGGTGGAGGACTACGCGGAGAACGTCCGCGGCGAGTTCGGCGACGTCCGGCAGACGCCCGGCGGCCCGGGCGGCATCACGGCGGCGTTGTTCCTGCGGGAGTTCACCTCGGGCCTGCCGTGGGCGCACCTGGACATCGCGGGCCCGGCCCGGTCGGAGAAGAACTACGACGAGGTGGTCCCGGGCGCGACGGGCTTCGCGGCGCGGACGCTGGTGGAGCTGGCGGCTTCGCTGGGCTGACGGCCGGCCGTTCCCAGGACGTGGTCGCGGAACCCGGTGACCGCCGGGGTCAGCGGCTCCTCCGCCCGCCACACGAGCCCGATCGTCCGGAACGGCGGCGGTGACAGCGGCACCTCCGCCACGCCGGCCGGCGTGCCCGGCCCGAACCGCGGCAGCAGCGCCACGCCCAGGCCGGCCGCCACCAGGCCGCGCACGGTGTCCGACTCCTGGCCTTCGAACGCGATCCGCGGCGTGAAGCCCGCTGCCGCGCAGAGCTCGTCCGTCAGCGTCCGGACGCCGTACCCCTGCTCGAGCAGCACGAATTCCTCGTCGGCGAGTTCCGCGACCCGCACTTCGCGGCGTCCGGCCAGCCGGTGGCCCGCCGGGACCGATAGCAGGATTTCCTCGTCCACCAGGCCCGCGCAGGCCAGCACCGGCAGGTCGGGCAGCGGCGCCACCAGGGCGAGGTCGAGCTCGCCCCCGGTCAGCCGGTCGACCATGTCCTGGCGCGAGCCCTGGACCAGCGTGAACCGCACGCCGGGGTAGCGCGCCCGGTACCCGCGCAGCAGCGACGGCACCAGCGACCGCCCGAGCAGGTGCAGGAACCCGAGCACGACGTGCCCCGACTCCGGCGACACCTCCTCGCGCGCCAGCCGGACGCCGGCGTCGAGCGCCGCCAGCCCGCGCTCGGCCGCCTCGGCGAGCAGCTCCGCCGCGCGCGTCAGCCGGATGCCCCGGCCGTCCGGGACGGTCAGCGGTGCCCCGAGGGCGTCCGCCAGTGCCGCGAGCCGGCGGCTGACGGTCGGTTGCGGGACGCCCAGCAGTTCGGCCGCGCGTGTGACGTTCCTCGTCTCCCGGAGCGCGGCGAGCAGCGGCAGGTGCGGCGCGACCTGCGCGGACAGTGAGTCATACGGCACCGTATCGATTGTGCCACCCGGGTGCATTGGACGTATTGGTTAGTCCTGCTTACTTTCGGGAGGTGACTTCCACCCGCCGAGTCAAGACGGCCGTCGCCGCGGCCGGGATCTCCTCGTTCGCCCTGCTCTACGCGCCGCAGCCGGTGTTGCCGCAGTTGGCGGCGCAGTACCACCTGGACCCGGGTGGCGCGGCGCTCGCGGTGAGCGTGGCGACCGGCGCGCTGGCCATCGCGGTGCTGCCGATCGCGGCGCTGTCGGAGGTGGTCGGCCGCCGTCCGGTGATCCTGACGTCGGTCATCGCGTCGGTGGTGTTCGGCCTGCTGCTGCCGCTGATGCCGACGTACCCGGCCCTGCTGGTGTTGCGCGCGCTGCAGGGCGTCGCGATCGCGGGGTTCCCGGGGGTGGCGGCCGCGTACCTGGCGGAGCGCCTGGGCCGCGCGGGCGTCGCGGCGGCGGTCGGAGCGATGATCGCGGGCAACACGATCGGCGGCATGCTCGGCCGGCTGGCCAGCGGCTTCACGGCGGGCCCTCTCGGCTGGCGCGGCGCCTTGCTGGTGGTGGCTTGTGTCGGGGCGGTGTGTGCGGCGGTGACGGTCGTGACGCTGCCGCCGGGCCCGCGCCCGGGCCGTGCCGGTGGCGTCGGCCGCGGGCTGCTGACGGCGCTGAGCAAGCCGGTGCTGCTGGCGCAGTACGCGGTGGCGCTGCTGGCGATGGGCTCGTTCGTCGCCCTGTACAACGCGGCGGGTTTCCGGTTGACGGGGTCCCCGCTGGAGTTGTCGCCGGCGGTGGCTTCGCTGGTTTTCCTGGCTTATGCAACGGGCTCGGTGTCATCGGCGGCGGCCGGGCGTCTGGTGGCGCGGGTGGGGCGTCGCCGGGCGCTGATCGGGGCGCTGCTGCTGACGGCGACGGGCGCGGCCCTGACGCTGCCGGACTCGTTGCCGCTGGTCATCGCGGGGTTCTTGGTGCTGACGTGCGCATTCTTCGCGGCCCACGCGGTGGCGAACGGCTGGGCCGCGGCGGACGCCCCGGAGACGGCCCGCGGCCAGGTGGGCGGAATGTACACGGCGACGTACTACTTGGGCAGCAGCGTCGGCGGAGCGGCGGGGGCGTGGGTGTACGGGCATGCGGGGTGGTCGTGGCTGATCGCGGCGGTGGCGGTGTGGCTGCTGCTGGCGGTGGCCGCGGTGGGCGTCGGGACACGGGCCCGGGTGGAGCGGCTTGAGCTGGTGAATGCCGGGTGAGCGCGTGCCGCCACCCCGAAGCCCGATGGTGACTACGGCCGGCCGTGTTCTGGCTTCGGATCAGGGTTGCGGGGGTGTGGGTGCCGTGGTGGTCCTGCCGCGTCCCACCCTTGCTGCAGGAGCGCTCAGGTAGCCGCGCCGACCAGGAGGCCGCCGCCCACCGGCAGCAGTGCCGGGACCAGGCGCTCGTCCTCCCGGAACGCCCGCGCCACCTCGCGCAGGGCCAGCGTCTCCGGGTCCCGGTGTGCCGGGTCGATCACCCGGCCGCCGGCCAGCACGTTGTGGAACGCGATGATGCCGCCGCGCCGCAGCAGCGACACGCCCAGCTCGTAGCAGCCCGGGTACTCGATGTGCGCGGAGTCGACGAACACCAGGTCGTAGCCGCCCGGCGTGAGCCTCTGGAGCACGTCCAGCGCGCGCCCGATGATCAGCCGCGTGCGGCCCGGGGCGAAGCCGGCCTCGCGGAACGTCGCGCGCGCCGCCCGCTGGTACTCCGGCTCGACGTCGATCGACGTCAGCACGCCGTCGGGGGCCATGCCGCGCAGCAGGCTGAGCCCGCTCACCCCGGCGCCCGTGCCGACCTCGACAACCGCCTTCGCGCACAGCGTCGCGGCCAGGAAGCGCAGCGTCGCGCCCGCACCCGCGCTGAGCGGGGTGCAGCCCAGGTCCTCGGCCCGTGCCCGCGCTGAAGACAGCACCTCGTCGTCGGGCAGGTACCCGTCGACGAACCCGGAATCGGCCGGTGCGGCCGCAGGGGTGGGCGTGTTCACGCACGGAGGTTAGCGTTGGTTGTCGATAAATCCGCGCAGGCTCCCGGTAAGCACCCGGGAAGAAGTTCTCAGCCTGCTCTCAGTCCAGTCTCACTAGAACCATAAGGAGTCCGGAGAGACTGAAATCCGAACACACGGGAACACCGTGCCGAGGGCCCGCGTTGGGTGGAGCAGACAGGAGTAACGCTGATGGAGGTGCCTGCTCCCACGATGCAGAACGCCGTAGCCGACGCCGGGGCTCAGCCCGTGTCCCTCGACGAAGCGGCCTGGACGCCGCCGTCCTGGGACGAGGTCGTGCGCGAACACGGTGACCGGGTCTACCGGCTCGCCTACCGCCTGACCGGCAACACCCACGACGCCGAGGACCTCACGCAGGAGACCTTCATCCGGGTCTTCCGCTCGCTGGCGTCCTACAAGCCCGGCACGTTCGAGGGCTGGCTGCACCGGATCACCACCAACCTGTTCCTGGACATGGCGCGCCGCCGCTCGCGCGTGCGGATGGAAGGCCTGCCCGAGGACACCGACCGCATCGTGGGCGACGACCCGAGCCCCGAGCAGGTCTACACCGACACCCACTTGGACCCGGACCTGCAGGCGGCGCTCGACGAGCTGCCCCCGGAGTTCCGCGCCGCCGTCGTGCTGTGCGACGTCGAAGGGCTGTCGTACGAGGAGATCGGCGCGACGCTGGGTGTCAAGCTGGGCACCGTCCGCAGCCGCATCCACCGCGGGCGTCAGGCGCTGCGCGCGTCGCTCGAGCGACGGCGCGCTTACGCACCGCAGTCTGCGAAGGTGTCGGTATGACCGCACCGCGAGGCTGGGCACTCCCCGAGTCGCACTTGCTGCCCGAGGTCGTGGTGGCGTTCGTCGACGGCGAGCTGTCCCACGGCGCACGCGACCGAGCGGCATCGCACATAACGCGCTGCACGGCCTGCGCGGCCGAGGTGCGCGCGCAGCGCCAGACGGTCGAGACGATCCGCCGCGCCGGCGCGCCGTCGATGTCGGCGGGGTTCTTGGCGAGCCTCCAGTCGATCCCGCAGCAGACGGAGTTGCCGAGCACCCCGGACAACCTGGCCATCACGGCCGACGGCCAGCTGGTCGCGGTCCAGCGCCCCGACCGCGTCGCGGGCCTGCGCGATTCGGGCGTATTGGGTGGGGTGGCGCCGTTGGGATCATCGGCGCCCTTGGGCCAGTCCCCGAACGTCCTGGGAGGCGGCCGCTTCAAGCGCCGCGCGGCGCAGGGGGCCGGAGTGGTGGTATCAGGCCTGGTGCTGAGCGCGCTGGCGTTGGTGGGGACATCGGCGGACGGCGACGGAGCCCCGGAGACGGGCGGCGGAGCCCCGCAGCTGGCGAACCTCCTGCCGGCCCAGATGGCGGTGCCCCAGCAACCGGCCCCGGTCTCGACCTCGGCATCCACAACCCCGGCGGCGGTACCGGCGGGCATCCGCTGAGCGAACTTTGAAGGCCGCTGCGAACCAGCTTCGCGGCGGCCTTCGGTGTGTCCGGCCCGCGCGGTGCCCGGTGCTGCGCGCAGCCGCGGTAGCGGCGCTGCCCAGGGCTCCGGCAGGGTCGTAGTGACAATCACGGCTTCGGGGTGGTGGGCCAGCGAGCGCCACCAGCAACAACAAGACCGCGCAGGCCCCCGCCCTCCCTGGGGGCGTCCCCAAGTCCAGCCTATCCCCACCCCCCGACGGAAACCGCCGCTCACAGTCTCCCAAGGCGGTTTGTCCACATCACCCTCACGTTGTGGACCGGGGCTCAAGAAACAGCCACTTCACCCGTGGACCGGCAGACTCGGAGCACTGGGCTTGGGTATCGTCACGCCCAGCCACCTGATCTTCTGCACCGGGGAATGATGACCGAGCCGAACGAGAATCCCGAGCAGCCCGGCGCGCGTGAAGCTGACCGGCTGGGCCCGCGGCCGCTCGCGCGGCCGGCCGTCGATCCGGCGCAGGCCGCCGTGTTCGGCAGGCCGCAGGGGGTCGACGGGGCGTTCGACAAGCTCTACTCGCCGCAGAAGGCCAACGGCGTCAACCTCGCCCCGCCCGCTCCCGAGTCGCTCGCCGAGGCCTTCCGGCGGCCGCCCGGGGCCGAGGGCGTCCTGCTCGAACGGCCGCGGGAAGCCACCGGCGACGCCTCCGAGGCCGAACCGCCCCTGTGGACCGGTACCCGCGATCCCTGGCGTGATCCCGGGGCCGCCGCCGTCCTCGCCGGGCCCGCCATGCCCGCCGAAGACGAAGAAAAGCCCGCCAACCGGCCCCCCGGCGCGCTGCTCAGCCTGCCCGAGGTGCTTTTCGGACGGCGTGTGCAGCCGAAGGCGCTCGTCCTGCTCGGCGTCGTCGCCCTGCTCATCGGCGCCGCCGGCGGTGTCGTCGGGTGGTGGGCCGCCGACACCGGCACCGAACTCACCGGCTCCGCCACCATCGCCGAAGCCGAGGCCGGCAAGGAACGCCCCGCCGGGTCCGTCGCCGAAATCGCCAAGCGCGTCGCGCCCGCCGTCGTCTCGCTCGAGGTGTTCAAGCCCGGCGCCGAATCCGGCGAACAGGGCTCCGGTGTCATGATCGACCCGCAGGGCTACATCCTCACCAACGAACACGTCATCGCTTCCGCCGCCGCGGATCCGGGCGTCAAGGTCACCGCCGTCTTCATCGACGGCACGCGCACCGAGGCCAAGCTCGTCGGCGCCGACCAGAAGACCGACCTCGCCGTCGTGAAGGTCAACGTCACCAACCCGACCGTGCTGCAGGTCGGCAAGTCCGCGGACCTGCAGGTCGGCGACACCGTGATGGCGATCGGCTCGCCGCTGGCGCTGCAGAACTCGGTGACCGCCGGCATCGTCAGCGCGCTGAACCGGCCGATCACCGCGGGCGGCGACAACGGCGCCCCGCCGGTCACCTACGAGGCCATCCAGACCGACGCCGCGATCAACCACGGCAACTCCGGCGGCGCGCTCGTCGACTCCACCGGCGCGCTGGTCGGCATCAACTCGTCGATCCGCTCGGCGGGCGCGGACGGCGGCAGCATCGGCATCGGCTTCGCCATCCCGAGCGACTACGCGATCAAGATCGCCAAGGCGCTGATCAAGGACGGCAAGGTCCAGCACGCCGACATCGGCATCAACGCGTCGTCGACGGTCGCCGGCTCGTCGACGATGGGCGCCCAGGTGAAGAACGTCGCGCCCGGCGGCCCGGCCGCGAACGCAGGCATCAAGGAAGGCGACGTCATCACGAAGATCGGCAACCGGCTCGTCCGCGACTCCGCGGAACTGACGGTCGCGGTCCGCGCGCACGACGTCGGCGAAGTGGTCCCGGTGCAGCTGGCCCGCGACGGCGCCAGTTTCGTCGTGGACGTAACCCTGGCTTCCGACTGAGTTCCCGCGTTCGGCCTGCCGGAGCGCGGCGGTCGGCGGGTACCCTGGGCGGGTAGGTTCTTCTTCGGAGGTTGACTGGTGTTCGAGAGTGTCGGATGGGGCGAAATCCTCGTCCTCATCATCGCCGGTCTGTTCATCCTCGGCCCGGAACGGCTGCCGGAGGCGGCGTCCTGGCTCGCGAAGAGCGTGCGCAAGGTCCGCGAGTTCGCGACCGGCGCCAAGGAACAGCTCCGCGAGGAGATGGGCCCGGAGTTCGACCAGCTGCGCAAGCCCCTGGAAGATCTCCGCGGGCTGCGGAACTTCGACCCGAAGCGAGTCGTGACGCAGCACCTGTTCGACGGCGACGCAGACCCGCTCGGCCTGAAGGGCATCACGAACGGCACCAGCACGCCGTCGAACGGGACCAACGGCTCGAACGGCTACCTGGCCGGCCAGACCCAGTCCGCGCCGGAGCCGCTCAAGCCGGGCGAGCGCCCGCCGATCGACCCGGACGCCACCTGACTTCCGCAGTTCTCTCATGCGCCCCAATGTGGCGTGTGGGGGGGTTATAAAACACAAAACCCCCAAAGGGGGGGGTAAAA